>JADFZZ010000003.1:286274-340684 GCA_015232315.1 SAR324 cluster bacterium
TAGGTTGGCTGTTGAGTCTAACCGTAAAGGTGGCTGTTCCTCCTGCTTCGGTGGTGTTGGCACTGATGGTTGAGACGGTTAGTCCCGCGGTGTCATTATCGGTGTTGGTCACACTGACACTGCTTGCCGATAGCGTCTTGTATCCGCTGGTATCTGACGTGCTTCCTGAATTGACAGTCACGGAAATGGTATAACTTTGGTTTCCATCAACGATATTGTCATCCACACCTGTGACGGTGATGGTTTGAGTGGCGTTATAGTTTGAGCTGGTGAACGTCAATGTTGACGCCGAAACCGTACCTTCTGCTGTATTGGAACTGGCAATCGTCAGTACAACATCGGCGGTGGGCTGGCTGTTGAGTTTGACGGTAAATGTAGCGGTTCCACTGGCTTCGGTGGTGTTGCCGCTGATAGTCGAAACGGTGAGTCCCGCGGTGTCATTATCGGTGTTGATAACTGTGACATCACCTGGATTGAGTTTATTGTAATTGGTATCAGTGCTGGTGATGTCATCTAACTCAATCGTATAGGATTGATTGCCATCCTGCACGTTGTCATTAACCCCGGTGACAGTGACTGTTTGACTGGCATTCCAGTTAGTGGTTGTGAAGGTTAATGAAGAAACCGATGGTGTGCCTTCAGTAGTATCCTTGCTGGAAACCGGAATTGTTACTGTTTCGGTTGGCTGTGAATTCAATACTACCGTAAAAGTGGCGGTTCCACTAGCTTCGGTGGTATTTCCAGAGATGGTACTGACAGTCACTCCCGCAGTATCGTTGTCAGTGTTGGTGACGGTAACATCATCAGGGTTCAGGCCAGAATAGTTGACATCCTGACTGACCGCGGCCCCAACAATGATTTTATAAGACTGACTGCCATCCTGAACATTATCATCCACTCCGGTTACTGTAACTGTCTGATTAGCATTCCAGTTTGCTGATGTAAAAGTCAGTGAGGTGGGGGATATGGTACCTTCCGTGGAATCATTGCTGGATAAGCCGATCTGGACATCACTTTCAGGTTGGCTGTTTAGTTTGACAGTAAACGTGGCTGTACCTTTGCCTTCAGTCGTATTTTGACTGATAGCACTGACTGAAAATCCTGCCGTTTCATCATCAATATTTTTGACCGCGACTTTTTTTTCAATAAGACTGATGTAGTTAGGATCAACCGTCGAAGAAATTGCGATCGTGATGGTGTATGAAACATTTCCATCTTTGACATCGTCATTAACGCCTGTCACTGTGACCAATTGGGGCGCATTGAAATTGACCTGGGTGAACGTCAGCGTTTCAGGCTGAACAGTTCCTTCGGTTTTATCTGAACTGGCAACTGAAAGTATGACAGTGCTTGCAGGTTCAGATTTCAAGGATACCGAGAATGTCGCTGAACCGCCAGCCTCTGTGGTGTCTCCAGAAATAGTTGTGACAGTTATTCCCGCATTCACCAGTCCCACACTTTCCAATGTGTTTCCCAGATGATCCATTGCAACTGAAGCTGAAACGAGCTCAGCCTTACCGCCAGTATTCTGGGTGGTGGCTGCCACAACAGACACTATGGATTTTACAATTTCATTATTTCCGAAAGTTTCAGGATCCATGC
The DNA here is from genome assembly GCA_015232315.1 of SAR324 cluster bacterium. Classification (NCBI taxonomy): domain Bacteria; class Deltaproteobacteria; species SAR324 cluster bacterium. The sequence continues at coordinate 287,877 of JADFZZ010000003.1, forward strand.
TGAAATCAATACTTTGGCCATTGGATACTATGGCTTGAGCTGTTTCAGTTGATACTGTAATCCCGTTCGTGGGGTCACCATCTGCATCCATTGTTTGTAAAAATCGGGCAATATTAATAACTGCTGGATGGGTAGATGAACCATTTTCTACCAGATCTACCGGAGTTACTTCTGATTTTCCGGGTCCCTCTCCAATCACAATGTTGCCAATATAAAATTTAACAGGATCTCCCTCAAGAAATCTGAAGGTTCCTGCTGAATCGGTTATTCCTGAAAAAGGATCTGCCTCAAAATTGATTCCGCTGACAGCCGCATCCAGAAAAAGACCTGTTTTTATCTCCGGGACTGAACCAATAGGAGCTGTTTCAAGTTCACTTTCCTGGAGTTCCATGCTTCCGCAGGAAACAACGATCAAAGCAAACATCAATGAAAAAAGTCGGATGAGCGTGTGGATTATTGAAGGCATAGTCATGATGAGGAAAAGGTTGAATTTAACGAACAGAAGATTTCAGGTTTTAAACTCAGAATTTTTTATGCAAGGAAAACATAAAGTTGTCTGAACCATTCCAGGCGATCGCTGTTGACCAGGAGGGATTCCGGTGCATTTGCTGTGCAGTTGAATCATCAGGAGATGACAACAATAGATAGGCCTCCCAGCCCACAAACAGAAGCGTTGCCAGATCAAGCATCTGAACCGTGGATTTCAGTCCAGTCATTTTGGACTGATTGCTTTTGTATTTATTTTCATAAAAATCCCGGTTTTCCTGGGTGGTGGCGGCTTCATAATTTCGCTGGAGAACTCCATTTTCCTTAGAGAGATCGTTGTATTGAGTTGCTGTTGATTGAGAGGTGAGTCCGGTCATTCCTGCCAGACTGATGGCCGTCACATGCCACCAGAATCTTGATCCTGAAGACGCGGAAGGCGTTTCAGGTTCTGCTTGCGGTTGAACAACTGGTTGTGGTTGCTGTTTGGGTTTGGTGGCTTGGGCAACTGATGGTGGGGGTACAGGTTTCTCATTTGAGACTTCAACTCCGGCTTTGCTGATCAACAATGCAACAAGTTGATCCACCCGATTGTTCAACTCCCGGGTGCCGCAGTTTTCACAATAATCGCTTTCTACGGTCTTTTTTTCCAGATCCACCAGGGTCAACGTCAACTGGGTATCCCCCCCTTCCCTAAGAATTTGTAGCACAAACAGGTTTTCCACCTGCAGGATTTCCTGAATCTTGCGGATACACTGTTCTTCTGTGCAGGCCTGTTCCTGTAAGGATTCAAAAGCGGCTTCCTGCGCCTCAAGAAATTGATTTTGAGAAATCAGGTCAAAATAGGTGGAAAGTTTGGTCAGAAAACTGTTGAAAATAATTTGCTGCTGAACCTGCGAGACTTCACCGAGAACCGCAACCGGTGAAACCGCGGCTGGTGGCTTGTTCTGCGCCTGACTGACTGACGCAATCGAAAGAATCAGGGCTGTCAGAAGGAATTTTTTTATGGTTCTAAAATTGATTGAAGCTTGAATGAAAAAAATCATAGCTCATTTATGGCGGGAGATGCTGAAAATCTTCAAATAATTTTTCAGAGACTATTTATTTTCGAAAAGTTTACAAGTTTCTTTTACCACAAATTCTTTTTTGAACTTTCTAATTTCAGGGTTGTTTTCCTTGAAATGCGGAACTATAATTGGCCAATTGTGAGTTTTTCAGATCAAATTCTGAAAAGTTTTATGAGGATTCTCACTATAAAAAACTGTTTTTAACAAGACTGTTGACGAAGGCCACAGGAATCTGTTAGGAACAAAATTCAAGAATAACTTTAACCTACAGGTGTTTATGAAATTTTTTATCTATCCCAAGGATGAACCCAAAAAAGAAGATACTTTTCAGGCAAAAGACTTTGAAATATCTCCTGAAGTATTTCTGAAAACCCGAAGAAATTCTCAAAAACCCTATGTCTTTGATTTGAGACCACAAGCTGAGTATAATTCAGACCATCTTCCCGGAGCGTATTCACTTCCGCTGGAGCATCTTGAAAGTAATATTTATCAAATGCCCTACAACGGAGATATCCTGCTTTATGGCGGGACAGCGGGCGAAACCCTTGAAGCGGCTAAACTACTGTATGAAAATGGTTTCGACAGTTTTGGCTACACTGAATCGTATGACATACTGAAAGATGCTCTCAAAGCTTCTACTGAGGATGTCCGGTTGATGGATTTGCCTGAAGAACAGCGTGCTGGAATCATTGAGGATATTCTGGACAACAAGATCCGTCCCGCTCTGGCTTCAGATGGTGGAGGTCTGAGCGTGCTGAACATTGATGGAAATCAGGTGTTTGTGGAGTATCATGGTGCCTGTGGATCCTGTCCCAGTTCAACATCGGGCACCCTCAAATTCATTGAAAGCCAGCTCACCATATCGCTCAATCATGATATGCAGGTGATTCCAGCCTGATTTGCCTGAGGGACAATCCTGTCCAGGCAACTCTCTACCGTCGAGGAGTAATAACCAAGGCGATCGCAGGAAAAAACATACCGGAATTGTTGTTGTAACAAATTATTCCGAAGACGGTAGCATCGGGTTACGTCCCGATGAAATTACACAGATTTGTCGCCCTCCCCGGGACGTAACCCGGGGCTACCATTTCCGGGAGCTTCTTTTCCGGTTTTAGCCTAACCCGTTTGTATAACATCTTTCAGGACAGTCTTATGAACCGTTTTTCCACCTTGTGTGACTCCTACAATTCCTATCTGACAGATGCTGCAAACTATCATGAAGATTGTGCCAGAATGCTGGATAAACTCCGTTATATGTTTCTGGCTTATCTGGAATGCGATCAGGATGCGGTGATCTTCCGCTCTGCCAAGCCCGCTGAACAGGGTGCCAAAAATGAGCCGCCCCCACCTCCTGTGGTTGGTCCGCAGGCTAAACCTCTCATGAGTTTTGGGGATGGCGGATTCTGGAATGTTTTGCTGGTGATTTTTCTACCTCAATCCACCGAGCCTCAAAAAAAAGGCACCGTGTGGTTTCGTTTGAATATCAAGAAAAGCAAACTGGATCAGGATTTTTTTACAATTAAAATTATCGCGCCCCCCCTTGACAGCACGCCCATTGAAAGGAAAATCTCACAAGATTCATTTGACAAGACAGGGAAGGAACTATGTGACTGGATGTATCATGAGGCTGTGCATCTGTATCAGAATTCGTTTCAAACCCTGCTTGCGGAAGGAACCCAACGAATCGGTTTTCAGATGCAGGAAATTGAAGAAGCGCTTCCACAAAAACTGGAACACCTCATGTCATAATCCAGTCACACTGACGGGCGTGTTTTGCTGGCTGGTTTGTCCATTTCCCAACCGCCCCTGAGCGCCTGCTCCCCAGCATTGAATCCCGCCACTGGAAAGCACCGCACAGGTGTGAGAGTCTCCAGCCTCAACATGAACCGCGGAAGTTATACCTGATACCGTTACCGGGATATTGCTGGAACTGGCGATGCCATCACCCAATTGACCTGAGGTCCCATCCCCCCAGCATTTGACAAGACTGTCACTGGTTCTGGCACAACTGTGCTTATCTCCCAAAGATAACTGGATGGCATTGGTCAGGTTCAAAACATCCACTGGACTATTCTGCTGAGTGTTGGCTCCATTTCCCAACTGGCCTGAACTTCCATCTCCCCAGCATTTGACCAAACCTGTCAACAACAGCGCGCAACTGTGATTGTTTCCTACCGCGATTTGTTTGCTATCAGGCAGATCGGTCACAGCGACAGGCACGCCTGAAAGACTGGCATTGCCATTTCCCAGTTGCCCTGATGAACCCTGTCCCCAGCACCTGACAAGTCCGCTACTCAACAAGGCACACGCATGATCAAATCCCGCGGAAATCTGTGATGCGCTGGTAATGCCGCTGACTGTCACGGCCGTGGATGAATTGCTTAAATTGCTGTCTCCCAGTTGCCCTGATCCGCCGGCACCCCAGCATTGAACAGAACCTGAAGAGAGAACGGCGCAAGTATGAGTGCTTCCTCCTGAAATATCAGCCACTCCTGTAACATTGCTAACAGCTACCGGGGTGTATTGAGAAACAGAAAGACCATTCCCCAATTGTCCATTCCCGCCTTCGCCCCAGCATTTTGCTGTTCCAGAACTGAGTCTGGCACAGGCATGAGATGCTCCTGTTCCGAGGGATGAGGCTGATGTGATGTCCAGAACCTGGATGGGCGTTGTGAGAAACGTGGTTCCGCCATATCCCAGTTGTCCGGAACCACTGTTTCCCCAGCATTTGACATAACCCGTGTTCAACAGCGCGCAGGAAAAGCTGCTTCCAAGGGATAGGATCGGAAGTTGATAACTGATAGACGCACTGGCCGCGGAAGTCATGTTGTCAGCAGCATCCTTGAACCAGGCATAGACCGTGAGGGTGCCATTGCCTGACAGCAGGTATGAAACATCTGTAGAAAATGAAGTTGATTCTGTGGTGCTGACCCATCCGGCAGACGAACCCGAAGGAGTCGTTGAGGATGTTGAAATGTAATAGGCCGTTATACCGATATTGTCCGTTGCTGACAGCGTTAGCGTGACTGCCAGATCGGTAGTTGTAGAACTGCCTTTATTAATGGAAATAGTCGGATTTGTGGGTGACGTGGTATCGGGAATGTACTGGATATTGTCGGAGGCAACCTTGGAAACATTTCCGGCTGCATCACTGAACCATGCATAAACACGCTGGGAACCATTGACATTCAGCGTGTAAGAGATTGTTGTAGAAAAATGAATGGCTGAGGTGACAGATACCCACCCTGATTTTGTGATGGCTGGAGTGTCCGGACTTTCAGAAATATAATAACCTGTAACACCCACATCATCACTGGCCGTCAAGGTCAGGGTTACCCGGAGCGAATTGGTGGTTTCATTACCAGCGTTGATAGACACATAGGGAGTGTTGGGAGCTGTCAGATCAGTACTGACACCCACTCCACCAGCAGTACTGCCCACTGAACTGCTTCCACCTTCAACCACTGTTACCACCAATTTAGTCCTGTCTTTTTTAGTACTGCTACCTCTATCTGACATTTTGGATTTGATTGAAGGTTCAGTTTTGACAACTATTTCATACTCAAAACTCCCAACAACCTGCTTGGTGAGTCGGCAGAGATATTTTCCATTGCAATCCACAACAGGCAGACTGTTTTCCCTCCAGATGATGTCATCATAGACCGACTCTGAAGCATCCAGAATATATTCCTGTCCAACTGTGATCGTATCGCCTGGAGAAACACTTAGAACCGCTTTTGGGGGTTCATCATTTTCACATCCGGCAACAATCAAAATCAGAATCCATAAACAGATTTTCAACCATGTCCTGTAGCTGACTTTGAATTTTTCTGAAGTCTTTGTTCCTGGGTGTAGCATGGTCACTCCTACAGAAGTTAATATTCCAGGGCGATTGCCGGAAGTATACATACCAGAATTGTTGCCATTCCTAAAGAACATAGAGTCAAAAAGCTGAAATTTGGTTTGTCATCAATTTTCAATTAAGAACCGCAAAGAATAACGGCTCAAAATCAACAGCGTCTAACTTTCTGATTCAGCGCGTTTCAAGTCATGCTGAACGGATTCGTCCAGTGGTTGTGTTATCGGTAAAATATCCTGAATGTCCGCATTGGTGTATTTTTTATGATAGAGACCCACAAAAATTAAAAACAGCGATATGATCAACGGCCCATAAAAAATCCCTGTAATTCCAAAGCCTGCCATTCCACCCATGATGCTTAAAAACACCAGCACAGAATTGATCTGGACCCTGTTTCCCACAAACCATGCCTTGAACCAGTTTTCAACCAGCAAAGCAATGAGTGAGCAATATATAAACAATCCAATGGATGCGGTATGCTGATCCATGATCCACAGATAGATGCAGGCAGGAATGTAAATAATTGAAATTCCCAACAAGGGGATGAAGGCCAGAATCACCATGGCACTGGTCCATAACACAATAGAGTTGATTCCCGCAAACCAGAAACCGATCCCTGCGCCAATGCCCTGAATCAGGCCGCCGATTCCGTTTCCTGCCAGCGTGACGAAGTTCATCTGATTGAATTTTTCAATCATCAATTCCTCTTCATCATCCGGCATTGGTGACAATGCCAGAAAAAACTCTTTCACCCGCTGATCTTCTGAAAGCAAGGCATAAATGATCACCAGCATCAAAGCAAAATGAAGCAGAAAGGTGAACATATTGGAAATCCACGAGTTGAGTGTTCCCAATACAAGCCGTCCCACGTCCTGTGAAAACTTGAGAACGAGTTCTTTGATGGATTCAAAATTATAGTCAATTCCTGCCATTCCGATCATTTTTTTCACAATATCCGGTACATAATCCCCGTCAAACATGATTTTTCTGATCGTTTCCTCATTCATGTATTGATTGATATACTGAAACAGCACAACAGCTTCTTCCGAAAGCTTGATAATCAGGTAGATCGCTGGAATAAGCACCGATAGCACAATGATGAAGCACACGATGGCTGAGGCTGTTTTAGGTTTTTTCCAACGGGATTCCAGCGAGGATTTGAGTGGATGAAATACTCCTGTGAGAATTCCAGCAAACAAAAGGGAATGGGCAAACGGCAATATCATATAACCAATCAGACCGATCAGTATAATATAGCATAAAATAAAAACGGCATTGGAATGATTAGTATCTTCCATATTAAATCCTCCATGATAATTGAACGAGTGACTCTTGTAGAGACGTAATCTCAGACATCCCCGATAAATCGCAAACCGGGCGGAAAATCAATGATCAATTTTTTGACCCATGGGCGAAAAATGTGATCAATCCCTCCTGATTGTGTATAACCTCCTGACAACAGTGAGACAAGGATAAATTTTTGTGGAGATTGAATTTAAAATTGAGTAACACTCTGTGTGTCGATTCCTGGTTCTAAGGAACGTTCAAAAAATACGCAGAGCTTCGCCTGATGGATAATGCCCCCACGGAAAGTAGGGCCTTTTACAACAGATTGACTGAATATTCCCATGTGCCTGAAGAAACTTGTTGTCTCCTTCACCACTATTAAAATCCGGCATCTGTGTCTGTTGATGATTTGCCAGACCATGATTTTTCCGGAATTGAGGGCTTATGCTCTGGACTGGGTGCCTCAGGAACATGACCGCATGCACCTGTCACTGTATCAGGGACAGGCCATCAACAGTGATTTCAAGGATATTTTTTTTAATCCGTGGGATTATCTGGACTCCAGATTATATGTGCTGGCACTGTCCTGGCCTCTGGATGGAATGTTGAGACAAATCCATTTTGAATCGGAAGCACAGGTCGCTAAACATTCAGGCCTCCAGAATCACAATGAAACAAACATGGCATTGATTGCCAGACTTCCTTTTCACTGGAATTCTGGTCAGGCGTCTATTGCTTATGGCCATGGTTTTTCCTATGCGTGGGAAGATTCACAACTGGAATTGGAATACGGACAGTCCACCAATAAATTTCTGAGTTACTTTCTGTTGGAAACCACGCTGGGTTTTTATGGGAATTTCCATGATTTTCAAATGTTTTTCCGAATCCATCATCGTTCCGGTGTTTCGGGAATCTACTGTCGGCCTATCTGCGGATCAAACATTCCGGGATGGGGAATCCGGTTCAATTTATGACGAACATTGAACATTGACATTCATGATATCTGACGGCAGGATTGAATAAAGTATTCAATATAAATCCAACCTCCAACGAGTAAAACAATGCGAACCATTATAAAAACAGTTAAGGGACAAGCCACTTCAGACGGGGCTGGCGTTCGGCTGATGCGCAGTATTGGAACGCCTCAATTGAGCGATCTGGATCCTTTTCTCATGCTGGATGAATTCAAATCAGATAACCCCAATGATTATATCGCGGGTTTTCCACCCCATCCGCATCGTGGCTTTGAGACGGTCACCTATATGCTTGCCGGTTCCATGGAACATCAGGATAATGCCGGCAACAAAGGCTTTCTTACGGCTGGAAGTGTGCAATGGATGACGGCTGGCAGAGGAATTGTCCATTCTGAAATGCCCAAACAGGAAAACGGGCTCATGTGGGGCTTTCAGCTCTGGGTCAATCTGCCGGCAAAGCAGAAAATGACAGCACCACGCTATCAGGACATTCCACCGGAAAATATTCCTGAAATTCATCAGCCGGATGGTTGTAAAATCCGTGTGATCGCAGGTCACGCACTGGGCAAAACAGGCCCAGTTGAAGGCATCGTGACGCAACCCTTGTATCTGGATGTTACGATTCCGGCCAATGGTCAGTTTACCCACGATTTACCTGAAGACCATCAGGCCTTTGTGTATGTTTTTGAAGGGCAGGGGAATATGGGTGTGACCCCTGAAAACAATGGAACACCGCTTGGCATCTCAACTCTGGGTGTTTTGAGCCAGGGCACAGAATTCAAGGTCAGCACAGACAGTGGGACGCGCTATATCCTGCTGGCGGCCAAGCCTGTTAAGGAGCCGATTGTGAAATATGGTCCCTTTGTAATGAACACCTTTCAGGAAATTGAACAGGCCGTCCGTGATTATCAACGCGGACTATTTTAGTTGAACTCTCAGCAGGAGGAAACATGAGCGCCAAACAATTGCAGGAACTGGGAAAATGTACCGTTCTTGATGAACACAATAACAGCATTGTTCTTGGAGATGTCTGGAAAAACCAGCGTACTGTTCTGGTTTTTGTCAGGCATTTCGGTTGACTGCTTTGCCGTCGGCAGGTTGCTGACCTTCAGGAGCGAAAACAGGATTTTGAACAAAAACAGGCAAAACTGGTAGTGATTGGAAATGGTCCCCATTTTTTCATTCAGGGTTTTAGAGAGGATGTGGGCTATGATGGCATCATTTACACCGATCCCAGTCTGAAATCGTATCAGGTGTTGAATTTCAAACGGGATCTCAAATCGTTTCTGGGACTTAAATCCGTTAAAGAAAGCCTGCGTGCGCTCACAACGGGTCACATGCAGCAAAAAACCCAGGGGGATGCCCTGCAACAGGGGGGTGTTCTGGTGATCAGTCCTCAGGGAACGATTCCCTATCTTCATGTCAATCAGGAAGCTGGTGACCATGCTCCCATCGAGCAAATCCTCAAAGCCTGCTCATAAAAAATATCCCCGGTTTAATTCCGGGGTCACCTTCACCAAGTAATTCATGAACCAAAGCTGGCAGAAATACACAACATATCTATTGCCATGGCTGACGTTAGGCTGGATCTTTCTGGCTATGTTCTGGGTGTATCCATCAGAAATGGACAGAATATTTGTGTATGAATACACCCGAAATTATCCTCGCGCGATTCATGATTTATCCATTTGGATCGCTCAGGATCCTTCCTCCCGAAAAATGGATATACTGGCCCGTTTGTATGTGAAATCCGGCAAATTGCAGAATGCGGAAGATGTTTATCGTGAGGCGGATATTCCGCTGGAGATTCTGGACATGCTACTGACCTCGTATCGTGCCCGATCGCACTATGAGGATGTCCGACGATTGCTACTGGTCAAACAGGAATTGAGGCCCCTGGACAAAGCTGTCCCCCGTGAACTTACCATTTTGTTTCAACAACTGAAGGATTACCCCTCGATGATCGTTCAACTGGAAAAACTGATTGCCCTTGATCCGTCTGATCCCGAACCTTACCGGGAATTGGGCGATTTGTATTTTCTGACAGAACAGGATGAAAAAGGAATGGCCGCCTATCATAAACGGGCAGAATTATTGAACGAGATGAAAACCTGGCGGGATCTGGCACAGGTTTATCTCTACAAGAAAATGACAGAACAGGGGTTGACCCTGATGCAGACCATTGCCGAACAATACAATCATCCCAACCTCTGGAAAGAACTGGGAGAACTTTATGCCTATCATGGTTACCCCGAAAAATCGCTTGAGGCCTATCTCCACAGAGCACGTTTGACCAACAGGCTGGAAGACTGGAAACGCGTGATGGATGTTTATCTCAATCAGGATAAGAAAGTCGAAGGTCTGGCGCTGTATGAAACTGTCATCAAGCCGCTGGAACAACCCGCGTTGTGGAAAGAACTGGGTGATTTGTATGTGTATTACGACATGGAGGAAAAAGCCTTTGACGCTTATAAAAAACGGGCTGAACTTCTCGAAACCATAGTGGGCTGGCAGGATCTGGCAAATCTGTATCTTTATAAACAACGCATTCCGGAAGGCATGGCCATCCATCAACGTCTGACCGAAGCAGAAAATACACCTGACGTATGGAAAACCCTGGGTGATCTTTATCTGTATTACGGCATGACCGAAGAAGGTCTGGCTTCCTACAGACACCGTGCGGAACTTATGAATTCATTCCAGGGATGGAAAGCTCTGGCACAACAGCATTTTGCCCTGAAAAAGATCCCTGAAGGTCTCGCCATTTACCGGGAACAGGCTGAAAAGAACAATGATGCCGCCATCTGGAACGAACTGGCCAGTCTCTATGTGTATTACGGAATGGAACAAGAGATGTTCGCGCTCTACACCCAACTGGCTCGTCAGTCGAATACCATTGATGCCTGGAAACAACTGGCACAATTGTATTTCCTCAGGAAACAGATTGATGAAGGCTTAAAAATTTATCAACAAACAGCGGAGAGCTTCAAAACTCCGGCCTTATGGAAAGAAACGGCTGATCTGTATTTTTATTACGACCGCGTGGATGATGGTTTTCTGGCACAGGCCCGTTACACAGAAAGTCAGGACAGCATTGAGGCATGGAAACAACTGGCGCAACTTTACATCTATAAAAAACGGGAGAAAGAAGGATTACAGGTTTATTATCTGCTGGCACACAATCATCAGATACCGGCACTATGGAAAGAGGTGGCAAACCTCTATCTGTATTATGGCTATAAAGAGGAAGGTCTCTCCGCTTATGAACGCTATGTGGCCCTTGAAACCACGCCTGAAACCAGGGAAAATCTTGCCTTGCTGTATCTGGCGCATGGAAAATCCAGGAAGGGCGTTTCCCTGTATCTGCAATTGGCCCGTGAATTCAATACCCCTGAATTATGGCAGGAACTGGCCAACATCTATTTTTCAAAAAACATGGAACAATCCGGATTGAAAGCCATGGAAAATGCCAATCAGAAACGTCCCGAGCTGGCAACAACTCTCCGTCTTGCCGCAAGGATGGAATATGACAAACAACTGGCTGGTGCGGAAAACTATTTTATTCAGGCCATTTCCCTGTATCCCGAACCACGGAATGGCGAAATGGAATTGATTAAATTTTATCTCAGGCAAGGCATGCTGGAAAAAGCGCATGACCGCATGTTATCGCTGGAGGAACAGGGGCTTCTGACCGGAGAAGATCAACTGCTGGCGCTGAAAATCTATTTCTGGGTCAATAATCAGGATGCAGGAACCAGAATGCTTTCCCGGATTCCCGTAGAGCAACTTCCTCCCGAAAATCTGGATCTGTATTACAAACTGGCGGTGTCCCATGGTCTGTTTGATAAAGCCATCGCCATCCTGGATTATCTGGAACTTCATGCCCCCTCTCCTGAGCTATGGAAAAAACGGGTATTGCTTGTCAGACAACGCGGATATCCTGAACAGGCTGTACAAATCATACAAAATCAAATCAGTCACTATGGCGAATCCCTGGAATTGCTGGAAGCGTTGTATGACACCTATGATTCCCTGCATGACCCTGAACGGGTTTCTGTGTTGCATCGTATTCTGGTGAATTATCCGGACAATCAGCAATGGATGATCAAAGCACTCAGCATCTACACGTTTCGGCAGGAATATGGAGAGGGTTTTGAAGTTTTGCGACAACGCTATGAACGGCAGGCAAATAGTGACACACTCAAGGGGATGCTCAAACTGGCCATCAAGGGCGGATTGGCCGTTGAAGCGCAAACAATTCTGGACCGTGTCCCTGAAGCGCAACAAGACGCGGAAGTGGAGTCCATGGCTGTTGATATTGGCTACCTGTCGGGTGATCTTCCCTGGGTGACCCGTTGGCTGGAACGCAGATTCGCAAGAACTTCCAACGCGAGTGACCTAGATGCGCTTATTTTGCTTTATCGAACGCTCAAGGAACCTCTAAAAGAAATAACGGCCCGTGCCCGACTGGTCAGCATCCGACCCAGCATGGAATATAAAATTGCCTGGGTCCGCGCTTTTGCCGAATGGAATTGCAGGGACCTGGCATTGAAATACGCACGGATGCTGGCTCGAAATCCACGAATTTCGGGGAACTCCACAGAGTTGTTGGCGGAATTACTCGAATATCTGGGTGATCCTGAGGAAGCCATCAAATTATACAATCAACAGCTCAAACGCGGTGACGTTGCCCCTCAAATTCAGTTGAAACTGGGAACTGTTTTGTATGCTCAGGGAAATTACAACAACGCCATCAGGTATCTGGAAAAAGGACTTCAAGCCAATCCGGATGATTTTAGAACGCAATGGATGCTGTTGATCAGTTATCTGGAATCCGGCCAGGAACCCGGAGATCCAGGACTGCAACAACGGGTGTACGACACCATCCGGTCAGAAAGAAAATTGAGTGATTCCGATCAACTGACAGCATTGCGGCTGTTGCTTGTTCAGGAAAACTATCCTGTCTTGTTTGATACCTTTCATGATTTTCTGAAAACATGGCAGAATCCCTCAGATCTGTTTTATTGGTTTGTGGAGCAACTGCATCAGAAAAACCGTCTCAACTGGCTACTGGAAGACATGGTTCAGAATCAAAAATACTATCCGCCGAAACTGAATTACTATCAGGGAAGATATGAACTGGAAATCAGACTGGGGCAATCATCAAAAGCATTGATCACACTGGAGCAATGGGTCAAAGCTGAACCAAACAATATCAAGGCTTGGAAAGATCTGGCTTATAGCGCACTTCAGGCAGGCGACAGAAATAGATCGTTGATGGCCTTTGGACAAGTCAAACGATTGACCCGCAATGTGATGGTCAGTAGCGTTTTTAAGGCCGCGGAACAACCTGTCGAAGCCAGAGAAATTCAACCGGAAACACCTGTTATTGAGCCACAGACAACCGTTGCTGAATCGCCAAAGATCTGCCCCATTCCACAGTCTTTCAATCCAATGCTGCCGTTTTAGGATTCTGCATGAACACCTATTTCAGAATATTTTCATGTTTGTTCATATCCCTGGTCATGCTTTCACTTCAATGCCTGGCTGAAGAACCATGGGTTGTGTCGGCAGAGGACCGTGCGTTTTATGCGGACTATCTGAATTTGTTGAGAGATCGGGCCAGTTATGCCGGGATATCCGCAGAGTTTCTTTCACGTTCCAACGGTGATTATGAAACCAGTTATATGCTGTCTTCCAATTTCCGGGTCCAGCCCAAACTATTTGGCTTTGTGCGGTTCCATGAATGGTTGTTTGAGGGCGAAAGCGGAATAAAGGCTGACTACCTGAACCATCAGGCAGGGTTTCATCAGGAACTGAAGGGCGCCCTGTCGATGGAAGTCACCTTCGAACATCAGGGCGTTGTGACAGGAGGCGACTGGGCCGTTATGGATAAGTGGGGTTCGTGGAATATGAAATTTTCTCTGGCGGCCAATTTGCCATGGAATGACAGCCTGGCCACACGTCAACTGGATGGTTCCTACCACAGATTTTTGTCATCAGCACGCACTGTATTTTTGACGGATTATAGCTTTTATCTGGAAGGACGCTACCAACAATTCATGCTGGGTCAGAGCGAAGCGTATGAAGGCACCGAACTCAAAGGGGTGGTCTCGCTTTCCCGTCAATGGAGTTGGCGGTATGACGTTCTGCGTCTGGCCTGGGTGCTGGAAACCACAAACACTGAATCTTCAGCGCTACCCATTCCGTTGGTTGATATCCAGAATCATTCCATAAGATTAACCGGGGAGCATTCCTGGGGCTTCTGGCAATGGTGGGGATATCCACTCTGGTCTGTTGTCGAAGCGACCTGGACCCGGAAAGTTCTGCAGGAAACCAATGCGACCAGCCTTTACCTTGAGACTCAATACCGTCAGAATATCTACCACCTGTGGACACTGTCCCTGTCTTATGCGAGCAGTGAAGAGCTTGTCGGCAACTATTTGGAACGAAGGTTACTGCTTGGCTGGCGCTGGTATTTCAGATAATTCTGTCCGTTGTTTTTCATTCATCAGGGTGGGTCACATTAAGTCCCTGACTCTAAGTCATGGAAGATGATTAAAATCTTAACCTTGAATTTGGGGTTGGTCACATTTTAGGCCATGTGTCAAAAATTTAATTTTTTGATGTTCCACCTGATTTGTGTTTTATTCCGTAGGGGCAGACCTCTGTGTCTGCCACGGATCAGTGCGAACACACAGGCTCACGCCTACCAATTGTGGCAGAAAATATGACCAACTCCTAAAAATTCCTATAACCCGTTCAAAGTATAATTGCGTTTAATCAAAGGAAACATGGCAAACAATACCAACAACACCGAAAAATTTGAGGCAACACTTTTTAAGTCTGCCGACAAGCTCCGCAAAAACATGGACGCCGCAGAATACAAGCATATTGTTCTGGGGCTTATTTTTTTGAAATATATCTCCGATTCCTTTGAGGTGCTTTTCAATAAGCTCACGAAAAATGAAGGAGAATATGCTGGATCTGATCCTGAAGATGTTGACGAATACCGGGCGGAAAACGTGTTTTTCGTTCCGCAGGATGCCAGGTGGTCATATCTTCATGGTCGTTCCAAACTTCCTTCCGTGGGGAAAGACGTAGACGATGCGATGGAAGCCATTGAAAAAGAAAACCCGACACTGAAAGGAATCCTTCCCAAAGTCTATTCCCGTCCGAATCTTGATAAAACCGCTCTTGGCGGACTCATTGATCTTATCGGGAATATCGCTCTTGGTGATGAAGTTTCCAAGAGTAAGGATATTCTTGGGCGGGTGTATGAGTATTTCCTTGGAGAATTCGCCAATGCCGAAGGAAAGAAAGGCGGACAGTTCTACACACCAAAGTCGATTGTACGGATTATGGTTGAAATGATTGAGCCGTACAAAGGGCGGGTGTATGACCCCTGCTGTGGTTCCGGCGGGATGTTTGTCATGAGTGAAAAATTCATAGAGTCTCATCAGGGGAAAATTGACGATATTTCCATTTACGGACAGGAAAGCAACCAAACCACGTACCGTTTGTGCCGAATGAATTTGGCGATTCGCGGTCTTGACGGCTCACAGGTGAAATGGAATACGGAAGGTTCGTTTTTGAATGATACCCACAAAGATTTGAAAGCCGATTTTATCCTTGCCAATCCTCCTTTCAATGACAGCGACTGGTCGGGTGATTTGCTTCAAACCGATGCCCGCTGGAAATATGGAACGCCTCCTTCCGGGAATGCCAACTTTGCCTGGCTTCAGCACATGGTCTATCATCTCTCTCCAAAAGGAGTGATGGCGTGTGTGCTTGCCAATGGTTCGCTTTCTTCGCAGACAAACAGTGAAGGCGATATTCGGCAATCCTTTATTGAAAATGATCTGATTGATTGTATTGTCGCCCTTCCCAAACAGCTTTTTTACAATACCGGAATTCCCGCCTGTATTTGGTTTTTATCACGGAAACGATCTGGAAACGGTGATCGTAAACGAACCGGTGAAATTCTTTTCATTGATGCCTCGGAAACCGGGTTCATGATTGACCGGACTCATCGAGAATTTACGGAAGTCGATATACAGAAAATTGCCGGAACCTATCATGAGTGGCGACAAAAAGACGGGAAATATGAGGATATAAAAGGGTTCTGTAAATCGGCTGGAATCGAGGAAGTGAAAAAGCATAATTATATTCTCACGCCCGGGCGGTATGTCGGGATAGAAGATGAAGAGGATGACGGAATTTTGTTTGAGGATAAGATTGCGGAATTGACAGGAAAATTGAGAGAGCAGATGGATCAGGAAATAAGCCTCAATGCGGAAATTGAGAAACAGTTGGGGAATATTGGGATTACTTTATAATCTTTTAGGAATTTTATATGAAAAAAGACGATAAACAACTTTCGATAAGAAATTCTACAACAGAGTTTCTTATATTCACTTCAGAAGCCGGAGAAAATACCATAGAAGTGCGAATCCATGATAACAACGTATGGTTGACACAAAAACTCATAGCAAAGCTCTTTGAAGTTCAAATTCCAACCATCAATGAACATTTGAAAAATATTTTTTCGTCAAATGAGCTTACAGAAAAAGCAACTATTAGGAAATTCCTAATAGTTCAAAAAGAGGGACAAATTTGAAAAGTATCGTCCCATTCAGGATCGACTCTATGAGTCGGATTTTGACCGTGTGGTCAAGGGGTTGGAGTTTAATAATAAAGGAAAATAGTATGGAAGAAGAAATTATTACATTGGATGGTTGGCGTGAGGGATACCTAAAAGATATTGCTAATATTTTAATGGGACAATCTCCAAAAGGTGATACATGCAATTCATTTAAAAACGGACTCCCACTATTGAATGGACCTACAGAATTTACAGATAATCATCCAATACCAACTCAATTTACTATTGACCCAAAAAAAATAGCTCAAAAGGGAGACTTGCTATTTTGTGTTAGAGGATCAACCACTGGGAAAATGAATTGGGCTGACCAACAGTATGCCATAGGTAGAGGAATTGCCGCATTAAAACATAAAAAAGGTGATGAATATCAATCTTATTTAAGAGCAGTTGTTGAATACAAGTTATCAAAACTATTAATTTCTGCAACAGGATCAACTTTTCCCAATATAAGTAGGGATCAGCTTTTACTGATGGAAATTCTTCTCCCCCCTCTCCCCGAACAAAAAGCCATTGCCTCCGTTCTTTCCTCCCTTGATGACAAAATAGAACTGCTCCGAGAACAAAACAAAACACTGGAAGCATTGGCACAGACACTTTTTAAGCGGTGGTTTGTTGATTTCAATTTCCCTGATGAGAATGGGGAGCCGTATAAAGACTCCGGCGGGAAAATGATTGAGAGTGAACTTGGGGAGATTCCTGAGGGATGGAGAGTTTATGAGCTTGGAGAAATATCAAAACTAATTGCAGGAGGTGATAGACCCAAGAATACAACAATTAATAAAACTGAAACAAATTGTATTCCAGTTTATTCAAATGGTATTTCTAATGATGGATTATATGGGTATACAGATAAGCCAAAGATAAATGAAGAGAGTGTTACAGTTTCAGCAAGAGGTACAATTGGTTATATTTGTTTAAGACTAGAACCATATGTACCAATTGTAAGACTTATCTCTATCATTCCTATTAAAAATTATCTATCTACCAAGTATCTATTTCTATGGCTAAAAAATCAGAACATTAGTAGTACAGGTACAACCCAACAACAGTTAACTATACCAGATTTTTCTACTTCAAAAATAATAATCTCAGAATGTATTGTTATGGATAAATTTACGATCTTACTGGACTCGTTATATAAAAAAATATCATCTAATAATTTTCAAATTCAAACTCTCTCCATCCTCCGTGATACCTTACTTCCAAAATTGATGAAGGGAGAGGTGCGGGTATGGTAGGGGCGGTTCGCGAACCGCCCCTACGGGCACCGGAATATGATAACGAACCGCCCCTACGGACACGTTCATGGACATAACAGACATTCATCAACGGCATCTATGATGAAATACGATCCCGCAAAACATCATCGCCGGTCGATTCGGTTGAAGGGGTATGATTATACGCAAAACGGGGCGTATTTTGTGACGATCTGTGTTCAGAACAGGGAATGCTTGTTTGGAAAAATTGTGGATGAGGCAATGCGGTTGAATGAGGCAGGTCAGATTGTCGCGGATACGTGGGAATGGTTGGCATCGCAATATGACCATGTGGATTTGGACAATTGGGTGGTGATGCCCAATCATCTTCACGGAATCATTGTTTTGACAGATGATGGTGATAATGGCGATGACGGTAGGGGCGGTTCGTGCGTTGTAGGGGCGGTTCGCGAACCGCCCCTACAAAACGATCATCCGAAAAAACGTAAACCCCTCGGGCGTTTGATCGGTGCATTCAAAACGGTATCCACCAAACGCATCAATGCCTGGCGTCAAACCCCGGGAAATCGATTATGGCAACGCAATTATTATGAACATATCATTCGCAATGAAGCCTCCCTAAATCAAATACAGGAATATATCCTGAACAATCCCCGTATCTGGACAGAGGACTCTCTATTTGTCAAGGAATCCCCATGACCGCTCTTTACGAATCCGACATCGAACAATACCTTGTCGAACTCCTCGAATCACAGGGGTATTCTTATCTTTCCCCGGAAGATCAAGAAACCGAACGACCAAACCTCTCCGAAGTGGTTCTCAAAAACCGCTTACGGGAAGCTGTTCAAACTCTCAATCCGTCCATCCCCGCCGATGCTCGGGAACAGGCAATCCGTCAGTTTCTCAACCTCCCCAGCCAAAACCTCATGGATAATAATGAGGCGGTTCATTTGATGCTTACCGAAGGTATCCGTGTGGAGTATATGAAAGACGGAGAGGTGAAATACGATGAAGTAAAACTCATTGATTTTGAAGAACCCGCAAACAATGAATTTCTCGTCTGCAATCAGTTCACGGTCATTGAAAACAATGTAAATAAACGCCCGGATGTGGTGATTCTTATTAACGGTATCCCGCTTGTGGTGATTGAACTCAAGAATCCTGCCGATGAAAACGCCACCGTTCACAAAGCCTATACCCAGCTTCAAAACTATAAAAAAGCCATTCCTTCCCTGTTTTACTATAACAGCATTCTCGTCGCTTCTGACGGACTTGATGC
Source organism: SAR324 cluster bacterium (assembly GCA_015232315.1). Classification (NCBI taxonomy): domain Bacteria; class Deltaproteobacteria; species SAR324 cluster bacterium. Next base: position 306,708 of record JADFZZ010000003.1, read on the forward strand.
CAAAACGGGAACTGTTTCATCGGATTGGTCACGGTTTCTTGCCTGGAAATCAGTGGATGGCGTGAAAGAAGACGGCACCACCGTTCCACAGCTTGAGACCCTCACCAAAGGGATGCTCAAAAAAGAGGTACTTCTTGATCTTATCCGGCAGTTCATCGTATTTGAAAAATCAAAAAAAGAAGATGCCAAAACGGGATTAACCACCGTCACAACGATAAAAAAAATTGCGGCGTACCATCAATACTTTGCCGTCAACAAAGCAGTGGAATCCACGCTTCGCGCTACGGATATTTCCGCAATATGCGTTCAAGAAAATCCTGCGGTTTATGGTCAACCCAGCGTGGAAAGTCAGCCAAGAGGAGATCGTAAAGCGGGAGTAATCTGGCATACGCAAGGATCGGGAAAATCGCTTTCTATGGTTTTTTACTCTGGAAAAGTGGTTATTACCCTCAATAATCCCACCATTGTTATAATAACCGACCGCAATGACTTGGACGATCAGCTTTTTGATACTTTTGCCAACTGTAAACAACTGCTCCGCCAAGATCCCGTGCAGGCGGAAAACAGAGACCATCTTAAAAAACTTCTCTCCGTTGCTGGTGGCGGAATCGTTTTCACCACCATTCAAAAATTCTCTCCTGATGACGGAAGTGTTACCTTTGACTGCTTATCGGAACGGGAAAATATCGTGGTTGTTGCGGATGAAGCCCATCGGAGCCAATACGGATTCGGAGCAAAAACCATTTATGATAAAGTAGGAAACGGAGCCAGGACCGCTTACGGGTTTGCCAAATATTTACGGGATGCTGTTCCGAATGCTTCATTCATCGGGTTTACGGGAACACCGATTGAAAAAGAAGACGCTTCCACCCCGGCGGTTTTCGGGAATTACATTGATATTTACGACATTGCCCAGGCAGTCGAAGACGGGGCGACCGTTCGGATTTATTATGAATCCCGTCTTGCCAAAGTTCATTTGAAGGAAGAGGAAAAAGCAAAACTGGATGAGGAAGTCGAATCTATAACCGAAGGGGAAGAAAGCACCGCCAAAGAAAAAGCAAAAACAAAATGGACTCAAGCAGAAGCGATTGTCGGTCACAAAGAACGGATTAAGTCCGTTGCTTGTGATATTGTCGATCATTTTGAAAAACGGCAGGAAGCCTTTGAAGGAAAGGCGATGATCGTCACCATGAGTCGAAGGATCGCGGTTGAATTGTATGATGAAATAAAGGCGTTACGACCTGGTTGGCATAATGAGGATAAGAAAAAAGGAATGATAAAAGTGGTGATGACTTCTTCCTCTTCTGACCCTGAAAACTGGCAAATACACCATACCACCAAGCAAGACCGCAAAGACATTGGCGACCGACTCAAAGATGTGAATGATCCACTCAAACTCGTCATTGTTCGTGATATGTGGCTGACCGGTTTTGATGCTCCGTGTCTCCATACCCTCTATGTGGATAAACCGATGCGTGGTCACAATCTCATGCAGGCGATTGCACGAGTGAATCGGGTGTATAAAGATAAGCCGGGTGGACTCATTGTTGATTATATTGGGATTGCATCAGACTTAAAGAAAGCTTTATCGGTGTATTCCGCAAGCGGTGGTCAAGGAACACCAACACTTGATCAGGATGAAGCCGTTGCAACCATGCTTGAGAAATTTGAGATTGTCGATCAAATGTTTGGTGGTTTTGAGTATCAAAAATATTTCACTGCTGATACTTCCACAAAACTTACGATTATTTTGGAAGCACAGGAGTTTATTCTTGGACTCCAGGATGGGAAAAATAGATTTACCAAACAAGTTTCCTTGCTTTCAAAGGCGTTTGCGCTTTCGGTTCCTCATAAAAAAGCAATGGAAATTAAAGATGAGGTTGGATTCTTCCAAGCAATCAAAGCTCGTCTCACAAAATTTGAACCGAGTGGATCAGGAAAGTCAGACGCAGAAATTGAAACGGCCATCCGTCAAATTGTCGATAAAGCGGTTGTGTCTGATGGAATCGTTGATGTATTTGATGCGGCTGGGATCAAAAAACCTGATATTTCTATTCTCTCCGATGAGTTTTTGGAAGAGGTCAAAGGAATGGAACGCAAGAATCTTGCGCTGGAACTCCTGAAAAAAATTCTCAATGATGAGATAAAAGCAAAGGCGAAGAAAAACCATATTCAGAGTAAAAAACTTTCCGAAATGCTCGAAAATGCCATTAAAAAATACCAAAACAATCTTCTGACTGCGGCACAAGTCATTGACGAACTGATCAAGCTGGCAAAAGATATTGCGAAGGCAAATAAACGGGGAGAAGAATTTGGCCTGAGTGAAGACGAACTCGCTTTTTATGATGCACTGGCAAACAATGAAAGTGCCAAAGAAATTTTAGGTGATAAACAACTCCGAGATATTGCCAGGATTCTCGTTGAGAAAGTGAAGACCAATACTTCAATTGATTGGACTATCAAAGAAACGGTACGAGCCAGGCTTCGTGTCATTGTTCGTCGAATTCTTCGGCAATATGGGTATCCACCGGATCAGCAACTGATTGCCACGGAAAATATTTTGAAGCAGGCGGAGTTGCTGGCGGATGAGTGGGTGGTGGAGTGAGGGGTGAAAATATAAATTTAGCTAACGAGGTCAAAACGCGACACCTTTCAAATCCCGGGTGACAGTTTATCATTTCGACGCAGAAAAGATCCGGTTCGCCATGCGTCAAGATCCCTCGTCGCTTGTACCTCACTCTGTCGGGATGACACATGCAAACTGTAAAGTGCTTTTGACTGCTTTTGAAAAGTGCCTAAAATTCCCCAAGAATAATGACTCCTGCGCTAACGGCTTCACCGAAACTTAAAACAGCCAGCCCTCCATGCCAGGCCGTGGAGAATGCAGGATAGGTTAGGGCAACATACCCTTCAGCTTGTAGTTCTGCATCCTCTATTTCAGAGAAAAGATCCGCATTTCCATCGATTCTCCAGGCTGAACCGATCTGCCAAAATCCATCAACTTCGATTCCGGCACCCTGGCTTTGGGTATGGGGTTCGAATGCTGTGTAAAGCGGAATTACAAGGGTGGCCGAAAATGTGACCAACCCCGAATTGCTGTTATTCCCCCTCTTTTCTGAGATGAAATTCCAATTTCCAGTTTCCGTTGTGGTCCACCGCGTCACACCAGATTTCCAGGGAACCAAGTTCGGTTAAAACCACTCTGAGTGTGACGGGTATGACCGTTCCAGAAGCCTGAGCGGTTTCCTCACGAGATAGCGTTGTTTCGATGATGGCCAGTTCTTCAAGCGAACTGCGTGCGTCTTCAATCAGACTGCCAGCCTGATCTTCAGGGCGAGTTCTTGAAATATAAAAGGGAAATTCGACCATTTCGCCAACCACCAGACCAAACTCAATACCGGGAATATCCAGAGCTGTTCCTTCTTCCATACCGGCTGGAGCCACACACAAACCATTCAACACGGGCGGCATTCCGGGAATGGCAGGAAGTGATGATTCCACCCCCAGATAATAGGCGAAGGTGGTGGCGCTACGGACTCTCACCCCTTTGCCGGAACGTGCCTGTCCATAGTATGCGGCGCCCAGCGCAACAGCCAGATCAGGATCTGTCGCCTTCAATACTTTTATTTCAGGACTTCCTTCTTCTTTCAGCCATTGATTCAGCACATTCTGGATTCGCTCACAAAAAGCTGTGGCATGTGTCACACCCCCATTGAACAAAATCACACTGGGATGGACAAAGGATTTGCCCTCCAGTTTGCTGTTCAGACTATGATCCGGTGCGATCTGCCTCAGACTTTCCCTGAGAAAATGAGCCAGATGTTTCAAAATGGCAGGGTCCGACGCATAATTGAGTCCTACGGTACGCAACCCTGTTTTTCTTGGTTCTTGAGGAATATCACTGGCCGAGCATGGCGCAAAGAAACCTTCCAGCAGGACTTCCATCATTTCTTTACGGGTGAGTCTTGTCTGAAGTGTACCGCCCATGAGCTGACTACCGCGTCCCGGCAAAACAACCGGAACCTCGGCAAGGGAGGCGTCTCCCAATAATTTTTCTTTGGCATGTCGGCAACTGTGCGCCAGCGACAGCCATTGAGATTGATTGATGGTTTTTCCTTCTTTTTCAAATTTTAATTGAATGGTTCTTGCCAGCGCCAGATCCATGTTATCGCCGCCCAGCAAAATATGGTTTCCAACCGCGATTCTGGTTAACTGCAATTCGCCCTTGACTTCTTCAACCGCGATCAAACTGAAATCGGTGGTTCCTCCACCGATATCACAGACCAGCACCACATCACCAACACTCACTTCTTTGCGCCAATCCGGAGTATGGGAGATCCAGGCATAAAAGGCGGCAACAGGTTCTTCCAGCAAAACCACCTGAGGCAGTCCTGCCATTTTTGCGGCTTCCAGCGTCAAATCTCGCGCAACAGCATCGAACGATGCCGGCACAGTGAGGATGAGTTCTTCCTGCTCCAGAGGTTCTTGGGGATGCGCCAGATTCCACTCTTGTTTGAGATGGGTCAGCAGACAGGAAGATGCTTCAACCGCTGAATATTTCGGAACATCGGCCGGTGCGGTCAACGGCAGGTTTTTGAGTTTTCCGCTGGAGGTGGAGAGCCATGATTTTGCGGAACTGATCAGCCTTCCTGGAAGTTTTTCGCCCTGTTTGCGAGCCCATTCTCCGGCAATCAGTTCAGGAGTTGCGTCCCATGCGAGCTGATACACATGATTTTCTGCTTCGGCTTCTGTGGGAATATATTCGAAGGAGGGCAAGGTCTTGCGGGGAGCCTGCATTCCCTGATCAATAATCTGGGAAATCTGAAAGGGTTCAGGTTTTTCCGCTGTCTCATTTTGAGGCAGACTGGCCAAGGCGCAGTTGGTGGTTCCTAGGTCAATGCCAATAAAATGTCTGGATGATGTTTCTTGAGTTTTCATAGTGGTCCTTCAATCAATAAAAAATGGTGTTTATCCAGTCCTTCAGGGGTGTTTCAGTTTTTTAGTGTATGAGATTCAGCCCTTGAACAAATAACATCTGGAATTGAATATTTATAAACATATTAGAATATTACTGCTGAAAATTCATTATTTGCGCAGCAGCTTTTCAACTTAAAAACAGGAATAATGTAAAACAGCCCCGATCAATGACAAGCCAAACTCCGACCCCACCTGAAATGTCATTTTTTCATTCAAGGTTTATAAAAGAATGCCGATAACACCAGCATACGGGTCGTCAAGATGACGATCTCATGAATTATAATCGTTACTCGGAGGGCATATGGCATGGTTAAATAATTTTTCTGTGGATTCTGATCTGAAAAAACGGGTGCTGACCACGGATTTTGAAGAACGAGTCAACCGGGCTGTCAACTCATTTTTGCAGCAGGTCGATCAAATGCTGGAAGAAGAAAAATATGAGGGAGTTCATCCTGCGTTGAACACCGTACAAGAGGGTTGGTGGGCGCATGCCTGAGTTCTCAACCAGCCATGATTTGAACGGCATTGCCAACTCTGACAATTTCAGGTTTTACAAGGCATCGGGGCAGGTAAATGGTGAATTGAACTCCCCGATTGGCCGATAGATTTTCTGCGAGGATCCGTCCGTCATGGGCGTCGATGATTTTTTTGCAGATAGCCAGTCCAAGCCCTGTTCCACTCTCCTTTCCCTCGGTTTTGAAGGACTTGAACAAATGGGGCAGCACATGCTCCGGAATCGGGGTACCATTATCCCTGATCTGAATCATCAATCCATTCTCTTCAAACACATCAAATAACACAGTGATTTCGCCATCTTCCTGTTCTCCCAGTTTTTCCCATGAATTTTTGATCAGATTGATCACCACCCGAGTGAGTTTGTTCACATCGCCATAAAAACTGAGATTCGGATTGGGCGTGGAAAAATGGATGGGTAAATCCGCGACAAACCCTGTATTGATTTCCAGATGAGAAATAAACGGTTCCAGTTGTGTTGTGCTGCGTCTCAGATCCGTTTTGCCCTTGGCAAATTCAAGAATATCAGTGGTCAATCCGGTCACGGTCATGGCTGAAATTTTGATACGGCGCACATACATCAGCGATCGTGCGATATCCAGCATGGTGACATGTTCCTTGTCCAGTATTTGCAGAATCAAGCCCACATAGGTCACCACAGAACCATTTGCGTTGCCAATGTCATGGCCGAATTCCGCCAGTGCGTAACCCAGTTCCACCAATCGTTTTTCCTGTTCTTTCGCCAGTTCCAGATCGCGTATTGTTTGTTCAAGCGTTTGTTTGGATTCCTCGAGTTCATCAACCTTGCCGGCCAGTTGTTCCTGAACAGTCTGAAACTTGCCCCAGAGATCATGAAGCACCGATACCCGACGTTCCAGGCCAGTCTGATAGGGAAGCGACCGGGGCAGTGTCAGATCTGACGATTCCTGCTCACGTCGATAGCGGGTGAAAGCCTGACACAATTGATCAATGGGACGGGTCATTTTACGGGCTTTGATCCACAACACACCGGCAATGGCAAGGGCCGTGATTCCCAGACTAAAAATAAAGGGCGGAAGCCAGTTGGCATAGGCCGCGGAGGGACTGAATATTTCACGTTTAACTTCGAGCAATCCACGTATCTTGTTGCGACCGACCGGCAACCGGAGGATGATATGGTCATCCACGACCTGGTAAATCTGTTTATTTTCTACAGGTTGCGTATCGGCTCCGGCACTGGTGAATTTGACATTCCAGTCCAGATAAAGAATTCGCATCTCACCAAATTCTTCTGATTCAATGATTTGCTGGATCTCGCGGGTTTTTACATCTTCAGGTGATTCGAGAAGGTCCCCAATTCTTACCGCCAGTGCATTCAGTTCTGTGATGTCTTGCAACAGAAGGCTTTCCTGAAGTTCTTCATGCGGAAACCATTGAAGCGCAATTCCATAAACAATCAGAAACAGAATAACGGATGCTCCTGAAAGACGTAGAATTTTTTTTTGCATGAAGGGCACTCTGAATGGACGGATCTGAAGTAATTAAACGCACTGTTTTTTCCCTACATGGATCAGTTAAATATTGCAAGCATCTCCTCAACTTAAATCATGCAAAAATTCAAAATTTGCGATCTATGCGGATACTTCATTGCCACAACACGAATATTAACGCCATTATACCTTCGGCCATAGTCATTGTTTCGCCAATGTCAAATGGTTGCCGATCCTTTGATCAATTCGCCTAATCCTGCCAATTCCAAACTCATATCCACCGTTCCATTGCGCTGTTGCCATGATCCCCCAGCAGCATGATAACCCAGTGGTGTTTTATGGAAATACATTTTTAAGTATGAATTAAGCGACAGCGACTAATTAGGCCTTGATCTTACCTGTTGTTACGTTCTATGGAATACGAGGTCCTTCAATTCAGTCTCCCAACCCCTACTCTTTAGGAGAAATATGCCTGTAGCAGATTATAAAACCTATTGCACAATGTTGGATAACGCCAAGAAAAACAAATTTGCCTATCCCGCAATCAACGTCAGTTCCATGATCACGGCCAATGCGGCACTGAAAGCGTTTGCGGATCAGAAAAGTGATGGAATCATTCAGGTTTCTACCGGTGGTGGCGAATTTGCTTCCGGTTTGAACAACAAGGACGCAGTGCTTGGTGCCATCGCGCTTGCTCAGCATGTCCATTTGGTCGCGGAACGCTACAATGTCAACATTGCTCTGCACACAGACCATTGTCCCCCCAAAAAAGTTGATAAGTTTTTGCGTCCGTTGATTGAGGAAACCGCAAAACGCCGTGCCAAGGGCTTGCCCAATCTGTTCAATTCCCACATGTTTGACGGTGCGGAACTGCCTCTGGCTGAAAACATGAAAGTGGCAAAGGATCTGTTGGTGGCATGTGCCAAAAATGAAATCATTCTCGAAGTAGAAGCCGGAGTTGTTGGTGGAGAAGAAGACGGCGTGGATAATTCCGGAACTTCCAAGGACAAACTCTATACCAGCCCTGAAGACATGGTTCAGGTCTATGCGGATCTCAACAGTCTGGGACGCTTCATGTTTGCCGCGACATTTGGAAATGTGCATGGTGTTTATAAACCCGGAAATGTGAAACTCACACCCACCATTCTCCGCGATGGACAAAAGGCTCTGACCGATAAATATGGAAGCAATGCTTCGTTTGATCTGGTATTTCATGGCGGAAGCGGATCTCTGCTGTCTGAAATCCATGAAACCCTGCAATATGGTGTGATCAAAATGAATATCGACACCGATACCCAGTATGCGTTCACACGACCGATCGTGGAACACATGTTTAAAAATTATGACGGTGTGCTGAAAATTGACGGAGAAGTGGGTGACAAAAAAGCCTATGACCCACGTGGTTATCTCAAAAAAGCGGAGGAAGGCATGGCCGCTCGCATCAAACAGGCCTGTGACGATCTGAAAAGCACTGGCACCACCTTGTTCGGCAAGTAACAACCTGTTGTTTTCTTGTGTAGTTTCAAGCCTGTCGCCTTCATGGGGGACAGGCTTTCTTGTTTTATAATTCAGTCATTCTTCTGCAAAATTCCCGAAAATATTCTTATGTCTTCCCCAATCCTGAGTTTGAAAGATGTCCGTCAGGCAGAGCAACGGATTCGTCCCTATATTTTGAAATCACCCTGCACTTATTCTCAAAAACTGAGCATGGCAACATGCTGTGAATTGTTTTTGAAACTGGAAAACTTTCAGATGACCGGCGCTTACAAACAGCGGGGAGCGTTTAATAAAATACTGAAACTGACTGAGCAGGAACGTCAGGCCGGAGTGATCACCTCGTCCGCGGGAAATCATGCACAGGGGGTGGCCTATGCCGCCGAAAGAAGCGGGATTCATGCCACCATTGTCATGCCGGAAACCACACCTCTGGCAAAAATTCAGGGTACAAAGAAATTCAATCCGGATATTGTTCTGCATGGCAACAGTTACGATGAAGCCTATCTGAAAGCCCGGGAACTTTGTGAGGCCAATGGTTACACGTTCATCCATCCGTTCAATGATCCGGATGTGATCGCGGGACAGGGAACTGTGGGGCTGGAACTCATTGAGCAGTGTCCGGACATGGAAACCATCATTGTGCCTATCGGCGGCGGTGGGCTGATCGCCGGTGTTGCGGTCGCAATCAAGGAGTGGAACCCCAAAGTTCAGATTATCGGCGTGGAGGCACAGGTGATTCCCGCCATGCAAAAAAGCCTTGAAGCCGGACAGATTGTGGATGTTCCCTATGCCAAAACGATCGCAGACGGCATTGCGGTTTCCCGTGTTGGAACCAATACGTTTCCGCTCGTACAAAAATATGTCGATGATATTGTCACCGTCAGTGAGGAAGAAATTGCCAATGCGATTGTCCTTCTGCTGGAACAGGAAAAAACGCTGGCTGAAGGTGCCGGAGCAGTTGGAATGGCCGCTGTGTACCATCATAAAATTCCCCGAATGAATAACAGAAAAACCATTGTGCTGATTTCCGGAGGGAATATTGACAGCAACACCTTATCCACCATTCTCGAACGTGGACTCGCCAAGGCCGGACGGTTGGCCAGTTTTCATGTTCTTGTTCCGGATCGGCCCGGAATTCTTGCTGAATTATCCAGGGTTATCGCGTCCCGTCGGGCCAATATCCTCCAGATTTCACACAACCGGTCCTATTCCAAAACATCGCTGGGTGAAGCGGAGGTAGAATTCACCATTGAAACCAGAGGACATGAGCATATTGCGGAAGTTGTTCAGGATCTGGAAAAAGATGGCTTCATTGTGCATCTCAAATAGAGGAGTTGTATGAAATATCGTGTCTATGTCAAAGAAATCTGGGTTCAGCCCTATATTGTGGAAGCCAACAGTAAGGCACATGCCAAACGTCTGCTGGAAAATCCGGAAGCCCGTCAAAATCCTCAAATCAAGAAAGACACCACCCGTCCTCAGTATTGGGGAATCATTGGTTCAGAAAAATGGGATGTGGAGGAGGTTTAATCTTTGTCTCTCAGTTTAGTTCCTCACAACGTCTGAATCAGACGGTCTGAAAATTGCTTTTCTCCAGGTATGTATTCTGAAATCCCCAGGGCTGTTCATTTCTCCATATTTTGAGCGTCAACCGGATGGTCGGCGGGGATTACATGCCCCGCAAACGCCAAACATCGTATTTTTGACGGGCACGTAGTCCCGTCCTGCCAGAGAAGTGAATAGCCCTGCTAAAATCCCCACCTATAAGCGACAAGAAAGGAGCCTGAGGATGTTTTTCAAAATCAAACACAGCGGATTTTCCCTGGTTGAAGTGATGATTGTGGTTGTCATCATCGGAATTCTGGCATCATTGGCATATCCCAGCATGGAGAAATACTTGCTGACATCCCGGCAGACAGAAGCAAAAACCAACCTGATGGCGGTTTATACGGCACAAAAAATTTTTCATTCGACACAGCGTAAATATGCCGCTGATCTGAAAGAACTTGGCATCTCGTTCGATCAGAGTGACTCCGCCATTTACAGTTATTCGATGAAAACAGAAGACAGCGAACAGGCCTATCTGGTCACCGCGACAGGGAACCTCGACAGCGATGATACGATCGACACGTGGACGGTCGATCACATGAAAAATCTGATCAACACGGTCAACGATGTTCTTGAATAACCGGCATTTATGCATCCTCCTATCGCTGTTGTTTGCCTTGCTCCTTTCCGGTTGTGTTTCCTCACGGGTTTACTATGAACCCGCGGTCTCGCCCCATGCCTTGAAACATGGCAACATTTATGTGGAACAACTTGTAGGTCAAAATGCCTCATGGTTTCGTGATGTGTTGATCCGGGAACTCTATAAAAACCCGGTATTTTATCCGATGGAAACCTATCCCGGTCTGGAGGAAAAAGCCGCGATTCTCTCAGGCACGGTGATTGTTTATTCTGTAAGAGATGAAGAACAGACCCACGAAAATAAAAAAGTTGAATTGATACAGAAAGATATCCCGCCCTCAAAAAACAATGTGGCTAGCCAGATGCGCCAGACCCTGTTTGAGTTTGTGGAAGTGAGCTTTGAAGAACGTGTGATCCACCGCACCATTGATCTGGGAATTGAATTTGTGCTACATGACTCCATTTTAGCACAGGAATTGTATCACCAGCAGGAAAATATCAGCTTCCGTCAAAGTTATTCGGGAGAAGAGGCCATCAAGGACATGCGTTCATCACAGGATGAAATCAAACGTTTGGGAACACTCCTGATTCAACGGTTTCTCGATAAATTATCGCCCGTAGCCAAACAGACGGTTCTGGTTCTTGAAACAGGCTCAGCGCCAATTCCATGGACATTCAATCTGCTGGACCTCGGACACCCCGGAATTTTGAGTGGAAATCGCTATGCGGTCCAGAAGGAATTTTCCAAGGCCATCAAAGCCTGGAATTATATGATTTTTGAACCGTATCCGTTTGAGCAGTCAGAACAGTTTACTTTTTCAGATCGGGCGCTGGCCAGTCTTAAACAGGCAAAAATTCCTCGACAGATCCTGGAACCACTGCTTCAGTTACGCAACCAGTCTTTCTCTCTGGTCGATATTGATAAAATCCTGTTGAAGCTTCTCAGTCCCTTACATTTTAAAACCTACGGCCAGATTATCAAGTATCACAGTCGGGAATCCCAAACAATTCTGGGAAAAAATCTGGCTTCGGCCCATTATAATCTGGGAATGCTGTATCAATTGCTCAATCAGCTAAAACTGGCCGCCTATCATTTCGCGCAGGCAAATGCCTGGAATCCGCAACCCCATTATGCTCAAGCATGGAGCGATGTGAAATATGCCATGGATGATTTTAACAGCCTGGACACAATGGTCCCCCAAACCATTGAGGCCGCAGGAAAAAATCCACCACCAGCCAACGCGATCATTCACCCTCAGGAAATGCTGATGCCGGAAGAAGAAGCTTTGCCTGTGGAAAACGCAGGTGCGACCCGACCGAATTTTGAACCGGAAGAATTGCCTTATCTGCTGGAAGAAACACAACCGGCAATCAATCCGGACGCGATACAGGCGCAACCCGATGATCAGCAGAATCTGCTTGAACTGAATTGACACTTGACTCAAGGTGTAGGAATTTGCCGCGCATGATCAACCTCAACCAGGAGCAACATTATGAACTGGCTTCAGAAAATTGTTTTATTGCTATGCCTCATGCTGCCAGGCGCATGGGTGCAAGCCAAAGAAGTCACAGCCACCGGAACAGCCGCCATTTTTGAAGGGAATACCGGCAGCGCTAAAAATCAGGCCATTCTAAATGCCCAGCGGCAGGCTGTTGAGCAGGGGATCGGAACCTTTATTGATTCTAATACGTTTGCTCAGAACTTTGAGGTGATCAAAGACGAAATTCTCACCACCAGTCGGGGGTATATCACTCGTTATGAAGTGATTCAGGAAGGCGCGTCGGCGGATGGAACAAACTATGAAGTGACAATCCGCGCGGATGTCTCGGATGAAAAAATTCAGGATCAACTCAAAACACTGCGGATCCTCCATCAAAAAATGGGCAACAAACGCATCATGGTGATTTATCAATCCGCCGATCCCAATGCCTTACCCCGTGATAACAGTGGGGTCCAAAGCACCCTTTCCATCATTCGGGATCAGTTCAATCAGGCAGGTTTCAGAGTGTTCAATGAACAGGTGATGGGGGAGGTGTATCAGGCCATCGAACGGGCCGCTATCGTAGATCGGCCCGCGGAGTCACTGATTGCGCTGGCGTTGGATCAGCATGCGGAAATCCTGGTTCGTCTGGAAATGATCGCCGGAAAACGAGGACAGAAAGGTGGAATGTTTTATGCGGCCAAAGTCATGGTACGTATGCAAGTGTATGATGCCAGCAACGGACGTCAGATCGCGGATGTGACCAAAGAAGACAAGCAGTTGTCCTCTTATGCGCCAGGCCCTTATGACTGGTTGGAAATGCTCAGTAAGGCCGGAAAACGTGCCGGAGCAGAAGCCTCCAAGGAAGCGATTGAACGTATTTCTGAATTTTATCAGTCAGTGGGAGACACCGGCTTTGCTTATCTGATTGTGTTCAGAAATTATACCGCCGAAGAGGAAGACAAGATTCTGGATTATCTCGAAAACACTGAGGGTTTCAAGGATCTGACAGAGTTGAAAAACTCTTTGGGATATTTGGAACTGGAATTATTTTCTTCAGAAAGCAAAAGTCGCTTGCGCCGTAAAATCCGCAGAGATCTGAAAACCGAGGGCATTGGCGCATTGGCGCAGGATGCGACCGGCAACCGGATGATTTTTGTCAATCCCGCGGCCATGCCACCAGAAGAAGAATCCTCAAAAATCATTGAGGATGACGCCGAGTGAGTTCAACAAACCTGTCCCGTCGTACAGTGGCATTCCAGACCATGGGATGCCGCCTGAATCAGGCCGAAACCAACCTCATCACCAAATCCCTTCAAGCCCGGGGCTATGAGATCGTCACTTCTGAAGAGGACGACGCGGAGGTCTATATCCTCAATACCTGCACGGTCACACAGCATTCTGACGCAAAAAACAGGCAGATGATCCGGTCGGTACATCGGAATCATCCTGACGCGCTGATTGCCGTCATTGGCTGTTATGCCCAGATGTCCGCACAGGAAATCGCGGAAATAGAGGGTGTAAAACTGGTTCTGGGTAATGAAAACAAACTTCAGATTGCTGATTTTCTGGATGAAGCCCGGGTTTCTGAAACGCCACTGGTGATTACTCCCAAAATTGTAAAAACAGCCTTCACCTTGCCGGTCATGGACTGGCTCAATCCACATCAAACCCGGGAACATCTCAAAATCCAGGATGGCTGTGATTTCATGTGTTCCTTCTGCATCATTCCCTTTGCCCGGGGCCGTTCCCGTTCGCGGGAATTTGACAATTGCCTGGAAGAAGCCCGGGCGCTGGTTCAGGCCGGTGCGAAAGAACTGGTTTTGACAGGCGTGAATGTCGGCACGTATGGCATCCATTCCAAAACATTGATCCACATGCTGGATGCGTTGAATCAACTGGATGGACTGGAACGCATCCGCATCAGTTCTATTGAACCCACCACAGTGGAGCCACTGATTCTTCAATACATGGCTGACCCGGGACATAAACTGGTGCCTTACCTGCATCTGCCGTTGCAATCCGGCTCCAATGAAATACTGGAATGGATGAAACGCCGCTATACCCGGGAGATGTTCAGGGAAGACGTATTGCGGGCTGTCGAACAAGTGCCGGATCTGTGCGTTGGAACAGATGTCATGGTTGGTTTTCCCGGAGAAACTGACGAACATTTTGATCAGACCTGGCAATTGCTGGATTCTTTGCCTGTGCATTATTTCCATGTGTTTCCCTATTCAGAGCGTGAAGGAACTCCGGCTGTGAGAATGGCCGGGAAAGTTACTCCACAGGAAAAACAGCGCCGCAGTGAAGTTTTGAGAAAATTGAGCCAATGGAAACGCCGGGAGTTTTATGGTAAAGCACTCAAGCAAATTCGTTATGTGTTGTTTGAAGCACCCAAAGGTTCCCGAATCGATGGTTTGACAGACAATTACATTCGGGTGTCTGTCGAAGGCGAAGCGGTCGGACAATATCACAATCAGGTCCTTCCTGTGTTCCTCAGTGAATTGCGGGAAGACATGATTTCAGGGGAGATCAGGACAGGGGATTAACCATTGTTTAATCAATTTTTTAACCAAAAAGGAGAATCATGAAAATATTTAACGGTCTGATGGTTTTTATCACACTGTCATTGATCGGTTGCCAGAAAGATGTGGCCCCCAATATCCAGGTCAACAGCGATCCGGAAATTCTGGCACGTGGACAATACCTTGTGCATCATGTTGCCAGTTGTATTGATTGCCATTCCGAACGCAACTGGGACTATTTTTCCGGCCCTCTTGTTGAAGGAACTGAAGGCAAGGGAGGAGAAGTGTTTCCTGAAGAAGCCGGATTTCCCGGAAATCTCTATGCCGACAACATCACCCCTGCGGGTTTGAAGGGTTGGACTGATGGCGAAATTCACCGGGCTGTCACTGAAGGACGCTCTCAGGATGGACATGCCCTGTTTCCACTCATGCCCTATCTCTCCTATGGACAGATGGCCACTGAGGATGCTCATGCGATTGTCGCCTATCTCAAAACCTTGCGTCCCATCGAAAACAATGTTCCGGAAACCGATCTGAATTTTCCGTTGAACCTGATTGTCCGGACCATGCCCATGAAAGCGAATCCACAACCATTGCCAGAGCGCTCCAATGAAGTAGAATATGGACGCTATCTGGTTACAATTGCCGCCTGCGCAGATTGTCACACCCAGGCTGACAAAGGTGAAAAACTGCCGGGAATGGATTATGCCGGCGGGTTTGAATTCAAACTCCCGCGAGGTGGTACCACCTATTCAGCCAACATCACCTCGGATAATGACACAGGTATTGGACTCTGGACCAAAGAGCAGTTCATCGACAAATTCAAAAGTTATGACACTCCTGAAGCAAAAATGATTCCGGTACAAGCCGGTGAAAAAAACACCGTAATGCCCTGGACCATGTTTGCCGGGATGACCCGCGAAGATCTGGGCGCAATCTATGAATACCTCCGTACAATTCCAGTAGTCAGCAATACAGTAACCATTTTTGTTCCTGCAAATTGATGGGATCAGGCCCTCAAAATTCCAAAGTTCTTATGCTTGATATTTTGTAGTGTGAACCTCGGATTATTGTAAATAACCTCTCGCCTGTCATCTGCCCTGAATCATGACTCAAACCAAAGTCATGGATTCAGGGGCATCAATACAAAAACCTTTCAGCTTCAGTGTCTGCGCTATTTCTGAAACACTGTTTTTGGGGTTGTTTGAAGCCTTGATTTCGTAAGCGTTCAGTCGTCAGCCATCAGTTTTCAGGAATTCTCAAGGCATGGAAGCCAAACGATATTTTCTGCTATTGAGTCATAATGCTTCTGAAGCGTATAAACATTGAAAGCTGAATACTGAAAGCTGAACGCTTACTTGATTTCAAACCTGTTAATGCAAGGAGAACAATATGAATATTCAATGGATTGTCGCATCGGATATTGATGGAACCCTGACTGGGGATCGTGAGGCACTCAACAGTCTGGGACATCAGATCAGCTTGTTGAGAAAAAAGGGGGAACTGCGACTGTTTTTGGTAACAGGACGTCGATTGGATCAGGTGCTGGAGGGTTTTCAGACTGAGGGCATTCCTGAATCAGACGCCATCATTTCACAGGTGGGCACAGAAATTTTTATGCCACCTTACTCCAGAACAATGTCCCCCATGCCTGAATGGGAAACAAAGTTGCGTTCACAATTTTCCAGAGCTCAGGCTGTCTCATTTCTGGAGGGCATTGAAGGACTGGAAATGCAACCCGATGTGTTCAATACACCGCTGAAAGTCAGTGCCTATCTGGATAAAGCTCCCGATCCGGATAAAGCCGCGGCCAAGATTCAGGAACGGGTTCTGGCCTTTGGAACCGGGTATCAGGTGATCTGGTCCAGCGGTCGTGATCTGGATATTTTGCCGTCTGATTCCGGCAAAGGAAAAGCGATATGGTTTTTAATGGAACATCTCAAATTGACTCAGGCTCAATTGGTTGTCGCCGGAGATACCGGAAATGACTGTTCCATGTTTGCGGAAATGAGATCAGGAGTGGTTGTCTGCAATGCGACACCTGAACTTAAACAATTTGTAAAATCTCACCCGTCTCTCTCCATTTATCAGGCCCGCGAGAAATACGCCGCAGGAGTGGCAGAAGGTCTGCGTCATTTCGGTGTGATTCAATAATACACAACGGCACTGTCAATCGAAGCAATCAACTGGTATTGTTTTCGCCGACGAGGCCTCCTTTCTTATCCACCGGAGCGTTTGACGGTATAGCCCAATTTGGTCAGTTCGTTCATGAGTGAATCCCGGTGATCGCCTTGAATCTCGATCACGCCGGCTTTGAGGGTCCCACCTGTTCCACATTTTTGTTTCAGTTGGGTTGCCAATTTTTTAAGAGCAGTCTCCTCCAGAGGAATACCGGTAATCACTGTCACGCCGGAACCTTTACGTCCCTTGGTTTCGCGACCTACCCGTACAATGCCATCATTGGGAATGCCTGCTTTTTTCTGCTGGCAACGACATTGTGCCAAGGGTTTACCACACGTGGGACACCCCTTGCCAAACTCAGTGGAATAAACAAGGCCCTCATTCCTGTTATCTTTAGATTTCATTGAGTCCTTAATAATATGTGTTTTTTGTAGAATTAAAACCCTTGCTGGCTAAATCCGGGGCGACTCGGGCACGATTGCTCCGTTGGGCTTTAGCCATCATGATGAGCATTGAATCAATCAGACGAATATTTTCAGAAACCAAGACAGAGAGGGGGGGAAGAAGAACCACGCGTTTTAGATTACGAGGCAGGAGCCCCGCAACCAGAAACATCATTATGCGAGACAGCGACTAACTCTGAAGATAGCGGTAAGCATTATAAAAAAAGGCCATGCCATCGCCATCTTCCCGGATGTGGGGCAACCGGGTCCAATGCGGATGGTTGGTGTAATGATTGAAGGCCTCAGGATGTGGCATGAGTCCCAGGACATTGCCTTGTTTATTGCTGATTGCGGCAATGCCCAACGGGGAACCATTCGGGTTATAAGGAAATTCTTCCGTTGCCTGATCTTCAGGTGTCGCATATTGCAACGGAATTTGCTGCTCGTTTGTCAGAGTACGGATCAGTTCTTCTGAGGCCTCAATGCGTCCTTCACCATGACGAATCGGCAAGTAAACACTTTCCATTCCCCGGGTAAAGACACATGAGGATTTTGAATTGACCTTCAAATTCACCCAGCGGTCTTCAAAACGCCCATTCCGGTTGTTGGTGAGTGACAATTCCTGCATACCGATGGTCTGTGTTGTTGCCGGAAGTATCCCCATTTTAACCATCACCT
The DNA here is from genome assembly GCA_015232315.1 of SAR324 cluster bacterium. NCBI lineage: Bacteria > Deltaproteobacteria > SAR324 cluster bacterium. The sequence goes on from JADFZZ010000003.1 coordinate 324,659, forward strand.
GAAAGCCATTGCAGATTCCCAACACCAGTTTGCCCGCTTCAATGAATTGAGCGAATTCATCCTGCAGGTACGTGGAATGTTCTGGAAGATACGTGAATTTCAGCCGATTTGCGCCCAAACGCCCCGCCCCAAGATTGTCGCCATCCAGAAATCCGCCGATGAACACCATAAACTGATAATCAGATAGACGGATTTTTTCATGAATCAATAACGATGTATGAATCACATCCACTTTGCCGCCAGCTTTTTGACAGCAGTGAGCGGTTTCTTTTTCACAGTTCAGTCCATAGCCTGAAAGAATCAAAGTTTTCATATAAACCATTTAAAGTTTTACAAATGCTTCAACGGAGCCTGCCAGCTTGTTTTGAAGTTCATGACAGTGTCCTTGATCAAAAGGTCTTTTCCGGAGCGAATGATAAATTCCGGTGATTGAGTGACTTGACCGAGCAACACACAAGGATGCGGTTCAAACACTTTTTCAAAAGCGGTTTGATGTTCAGGTGAAATAGTCACCACAAAACGGCTGGGGGTTTCGGAAAAGAGAAACTTGTCAGGTCGTAATTTTGAGGCGGCTAATGCCTGCGTCAGATCCAGATTCATTCCCAATCCACCGGAAAACGCGGTTTCAACCAACGCGACAGCGATCCCCCCATCAGAACAGTCATGACTGGAACGAATCAATTGCTGATCCACCGCATCCGCATGGGATTGATACAGACTTTTCGCTGAGTTTCCATCAACTTTGGGAACGTTTGCCCCCTGCAAACCCAGATGTTCATAATATTCTGAAGAGCCCAGTTCATCACGTGTAGCACCCAGCACATACACCAGATCTCCAGCGGATTTAGCATCACTGGTGATCGTTTTCCGCACATCCTCGATCTTGCCGATCGTGGTGAACAACATGGTGGGAGGAATGGAGATTTTCAGCGATCCATGGCGGTAATCATTTTTCATGCTGTCTTTACCTGAAATACAAGGAACACCATACAGCGTGGTCAGGTCATACAGTGCTTTGTTGGCTCGCACCAGTTGGGCCATTTTATAGGCACCATCCGGATTATGTTCTGAAACCACCGGGTCGCACCAGCAGAAATTATCGAGTCCGGCAATTTGTTTGAGCGATCCTCCAACCGCAATGATGTTGCGCACCGCTTCATCAATGGCGCAAGTCATCATGTGATAGGCATCAATATCGCTGTAGCGTGGGCAGATCCCATTGGCCACCGCCACACCTTCCATGGAATCAAGCAAGGGACGAATCACCGCGGCGTCAGCCGGACCGTCGTTGGCCACACCAATCAACGGCTTGATCACACTGCCACCCTGAACTTCATGATCATACTGCCGAATCACTGATTCCTTGCTGCAAATATTCAAGTGCCCCAGCAGAGCATGCAGAACGTCAGTCAGATTTTCCGGCTGTTCAAATGGAGGTTCTGTCAGTGACGGAGGAGTCCAGACCGCAGAAAGTTTCATGGGAGGGAGTCCGTCATGCAGAAATTCCATAGCCATGCAGGCCACCAGTTCGTCATGATACGTAGCGGTCAGAAATCCTGAATCGTTGAACGTGCCGAGCACAGTGGATTCCACATCCATGGATCGGGACAGTTCGAGAAAGGTCTGGATAAGTTCTTGCGGAACCGCCAGCGTCATACGTTCCTGTGCTTCGGAAATAAAAATCTCCCAGGGCTGGAGTCCCGGATATTTCAAGGGTGCTTTATCCAGTTCGATACGTGCGCCATTGCTGGACTGTGCCATTTCGCCGACGGAAGAGGATAACCCTCCGGCGCCGTTATCGGTGATACAGCGGTACAATCCTAGAGTGCGGGCTTCCAGCAGAAAATCAAACATGCGTTTCTGCACAATGGGATCCCCGATCTGCACGGCTGTGGCCGGAGACGCTTCATTGAGCGCTTCTGAAGAAAAGGTCGCGCCATGGATTCCGTCTTTCCCGATACGTCCGCCAACCATCACGATCGCGTCGCCGGGGAGCGCTTCTTTTTTATGGGCGGGTTTGCCCTTGAGGGTCGTCGGCATCAACCCACCTGTTCCGCAAAATACCAGGGGTTTGCCCAGAAAACGTTCATCAAACACAATCGAGCCGTTCACGGTGGGGATTCCGCTTTTATTGCCGCCATGTTCCACACCGTGGCGAACTCCTTCAAAAATCCGTCGGGGATGCATGAGTTTTGGCGGAATTTCCTTGTCATAAACCGGAGACGCGAAACAGAAGACATCTGTATTAAAAATCAGTTCCGCACCAAGTCCTGTTCCAAAAGTATCACGGTTCACACCAACGATTCCTGTAAGCGCACCGCCGTAGGGATCCAGTGCTGATGGCGAATTGTGGGTTTCCACTTTCATCACCAGATTCCAGTTTTCATTGAACTTGATGACACCCGCATTGTCAGAAAACACGGACACACACCAGTCCGCATCGCCCATTTGTTCGCGAATCGCATTGGTTGAACCTTTCACACAGGATTTATACAGCGAATGAATGGTTTCTGTTTTGCCAGAGGTCGTGTCAGTGTAATGCACCTCGGCATTAAAAATTTTGTGTTTACAATGCTCCGACCAGGTTTGGGCAATGATTTCAAGCTCAACATCGGTCAGTTCTGTGCCAATCCCGAGACGCTGACGTTCTTCCAGCACTTCAGGACGGTTGAAATGCCCAAGGATTGCCTGTGCTTCCTCTTCAGAAAGCGCCAAAGTTCGTTCTCTGCTCAGTTTCATGATTTCATCAATTTTGCTGAACGTAAACCGTTCAACCCGAATTGGAGTTTTCAAATCCACCACGGGCAAGGCCATGAGCCGATGTTTTTCCTGTGCCCATTCCTGTTTGGAAAAAATGAAAGCCTGTTCAATCAGGTTGTTCATGAGCAGTTCGTAGGTGATCCGTTCGACCTGTTCTCGCGTCAGTCTGCCTGTCACAAAATAACCACAGGAAGAATGGACATGATGTCCTTCAGGCAGTGGTTGCTGAAGCCACAGTTCCAGAGCCTCCTGAGCGGTGCGGCCTTCATTGTCGGTCACACCGGGACGAAAGCCGATTTCGATATACCAGTCAAACGGAATTTCATCGCCAAAGTATTCGTTCACTCTGCTTTCATGCAACACAGGGTCTTTCAGCACAGTTTCACACAACTGTGACACCTTCTCAGGTTCCAGTTGAGCATGATCAAATTTGTAGGCAGAAAGAGTGCGGATAGTTTCAACGGCATAGCCCAGATCGGTTTGGATCTGTTTTTTGGTTTTAATGCCTTTCGGGTCTGTCAGGGATGAATGGATCAGGAGTTCAATTCGGTGCGTCATAGTCAAACTTCGTAGTCAACAACAATAGTATTGGAACAGAGTTCTCTCACCAGAGCCAGAACAGGGAGATGGTTAGGATGTCCCGCATAGACTTGCAGGCCCTCGCGGTCATCAAAGTGCGTGGTCAGGACCACATCATACGATCGTTCAGAACTTTTGAAATCGGTTCCGACTTCCAGCCAGCGCAAGGTTTCAACGGCACCATCCAGGCCTTCTAGCGCGGTGAGCAGTTGGTTCATGGTTTCAGAATTTTTTTCCTTGAGTTTAAACATGACAATGTGTTTGACCATAAGTTCCCTTCATGCGGTTCCAAAAAAAGAACACAGCATAAAAACTTCAGTAAAAAAGTCAAAATTCTTTGATAACAATTCTTCATTGTTCATTTTTATCTCTTCTGTTAGGTTGTGTGTAAGACTTCTGGATTAAGCAAAAAAGACAACTCGAACCACAGAACAGGAATTATGCTGATATTTGACACATTAGCGTTTGCGGAAAGATTGGAAAAAGTGAATTTCAGCCATGAACAGGCAAAAGTGCTGACCGAGGAACTCAAGAATATTCTGGATGATAACGTCGCCACCAAACTGGATATTCAGGAAGTGAAACGGGAAATTCAGGAAGTGAAACGGGAAATTCAGGAAGTGAAACGAGAATTAAAGCTGGACATCAAGGAACTGGAAGTCAAAATGGAAACTCGCCTGAAAGAACTGGAAATGAGAATGACCATCCGTCTCGGCAGTCTCATGGTAGTGGCCGTTGGGGCCATGGCCACTCTGGTCAAATTGCTTTAGACAAACAACTGAATCGCAGATCGCATCGAAAAGGAATTATGCTGATATTTGACACATTAGCGTTTGCGGAAAGACTGGAAAAAGTGAATTTCAGCCATGAACAGGCAAAAGTGCTGACGGAGGAACTCAAGAATATCCTGGATGATAACATTGCAACCAAATTGGACATTCAGGAAGTAAAACGGGATATTCAGGAAGTGAAACGAGATATCAAAGAACTGGAAATGAGAATGACCATTCGTCTCGGCAGTCTCATGGTAGTGGCCGTTGGGGCCATGGCCACTCTGGTCAAATTACTGTAATCCAACTCCAGGTATTCTTCTGACACTAAAAATCCTTCTGCGCTAATTGATCCCATAACGTTACCAACGCCCTCATCCATTTGAATATCGAACCGCAGAATATGAAATACTGAATATCGAAAGAAAAAACTTCAACCTTCGACATTCCTTGTTCGATATTCCATCCTTATTTTGCCCCATTTCCGTGTGATTGTACTAAAGAACTGTCGGCAAGGAATGAAGCTTTTCATGATTCAGGATGGTCAGCAATTCCTGCTGAATGGCTTGAACAGCGGTTTCTACAGAATCGTGGTATTCAAAAAGTTCCAGATCTGAGGGGGCTATGACGCCATGATCCACCATGCGGGGGAGATTGAGAATGTCTTTCCAGAATGCTGTTCCAAATAAAATGACTTTGACCGGATCGATCTTTCCTGTTTGAATCAGGGTCAGGGTTTCAAACAGTTCGTCCAGACTGCCATAGCCTCCGGGAAAAACGACAATGGCCTTGGCCCGTTTCAGAAAGTGAAATTTCCGGGTAAAGAAATACTGGAAGTTAAACACAAACTCTTTGCTGATATAAGGATTGGGCTGTTGTTCCGTGGGCAAATGAATGTTCAATCCGATGGAGCGTCCGCCTGCGTTCATGGCACCGCGATTTCCAGCTTCCATGATGCCGGGGCCGCCGCCAGAACAGATCATGAACGGAGGTGGACTTCCGGGTTCCACCAGACTCATCGACCAGCGGGTGAGTTTTTCAGAAAGTTCTTCCGCGTATTTGTAATACACAGCCATTTCAGGGGTGCCCTTGAATTTTTTGGAACCAATTCTGGCCGAACCAAAACATAAAACGGTGTGCTTGACTTCTTCCCGCTGAAGAATGATTTCCGCATAAATAGTTTCTGCCAGCACACGAAACCACAGGGCTTCACGACTGGCGACAAACTGCTCATCCAGGGCTGGAATTGGATGGGGATGAATGGGCTGATTTTCCTGTAGTTTCCGGGATAAATAGGCCGGATACAGGGATTCCGCAAGGCTTCTGAGTATAGAGGCTTCCGGACTCAGCAAAAACGTTTTGTTGGTGAATGAATAACCATCAATATAATGCGGAACTCCCATATTTATTCTCCCAATTCGCCATAAAGATGGCCCAGTTCAATTTTTACCAGCATCTGCTGTTCAACCAGCAACATGCGTTTTTCTTCCGTTTCTGAAATTTCATGATCATAGCCTGCCAGATGCGCGCAACCATGCGCAAGGAGTCGAAACAACTCTGTTTTTTCATCCCAGCCATTTTCAACAGCCTGTTCCCTGACACGGTCCATAGAAACAGCGAGTTCTCCAAATTCGCCAGATTCCGGACTGTCCTCCCAATAAGACCAGGACAGAATATCGGTTGGTTTGTTTTTTTGACGGTATTGCTGATTCAACTCCGCCATTTCCTTGTCATGCGTGAGATAAACAGACAGATGTTGATTGGTATGTTCCAACACTCGCAAAAACAGTCCAAGAGCATGTTTCATTTTTTTGGTTGGAACAGGATTTTTGATGCCAGGGGCCAGGTTGATGTCAATCATAAGAAAAAGCGGTTAGATCCGGAAGATGTTCCAGGGTTCGTTCAAAGATTCGCAGTTTGGCACTTCGGCTTCGAGAATTTAGTTTTTGTTCGACAGCGGATGCGGTCACCGGCTTTTTGGACAATGTTCTGCCAAGCGGTTTTTTACCACAAACACAATAAGGCAGAGAAGACGGACACTGGCATGGATTTTCCCAGCTTCTGAAATGGTTTTTCACGATCCGGTCCTCCAACGAATGGAACGAAATAATGGCCAGGCGTCCATAAAGATCAAGGTATTTAATCATGGTTCGCAGCAACGATTCCAGTTCGTTGAGTTCCTGATTTACAGCGATCCGCAACGCTTGAAAGGTAAGGGTTGCCGGATGGAATCCCTTCTTGTGAAATTTTTTTGGAACAGCGGCAGCGGTCAATGCCGCCAAGTGACTGGTGGTGGTGATGGGCGTCTGTTGACGTTCCTGAACAATGGCTCGGGCAATGCGGCGAGACATGGGTTCCTCACCCCATTGAAAAAAAATTCTGGCGAGTGCCTCTTCACTTAGAGTCCGCACAAGTTCTGCCGCTGTGATTTTCTGGGTGGAAGGATCCATACGCATATCGAGAGGCCCTTCATATAAAAACGAGAAACCTCGATCTGCTTGATCAAGTTGGGGAGAAGAGACGCCAATATCAGCAATGATATAGTCAAACAGAACGTCCGGACTTAACAAATCATCCAGATGGGAAAAGGCACAGTGAAGAAGCTGGACACGTTGTTCCACGGGCTTCAATGTTTGTGCGGCAGCCTCAAGTGCGGCAGGGTCCCGGTCAGCACCGGTCAGTATTGCTTCTGGAAACGCCTTCAGCAATTTCAGGCTGTGTCCAGCTCCGCCAAGAGTACAATCCAGAATCCGATGACAGTTGGTCGGCGCATAACCAACGATTTCATCAGGCAGGACAGACAAATGAGAATAGGTTTCTGACAAGGGGAACCGATAGGTGAATCACAATTTTAGAAATGTCCGGGCTGCGGGATGATAAGAATAGAAATCCTTGAATTCCGCGTTGGTTTTGGCATCCAGCAGTCGAAACAGGGGATGTGCCATTAGTCCATTGTTGATAAATATCTGTGTCAACAGTTGTTCCACATCGGCATTCGGAGTGTCTCCCCGTGTGACCAGAACATGATACACGGCAGGTACCTCCAGAGATTGTGTCATGCGGGGATATGTCTTTTCAGGAATGGTATGAACCAGGCTCCCTTTCAATTCCGCTTTGGTTTTTTTTAACAAACTGGAAGGCAATGACAACAACTGAAACTCTGAATGGTCATTCAGGAAGGTGGTGATACCCGTTGTGGGATACGGCCCGGAAAATACCACAAAATCAGAGGTTGTGACCGCAGGCCACGGGTCTTTGATTGAGGACAGCCATTTCCATTCCAGAGTGCTGAACTGCCCTTTGAGACTGTCAGACCAATCGGATGCATTATCATAAATATATAACTGAGAATCCGCTTTGGTCTGAAAACCGGAGTTTGTTCCGATGATCTGTAGCACATTGGGCCAAAGGACGGTTACTACCTTGATCCGTGGTTTATTGTTTAAAACCTGTGAACTCTGCCCGGCTTCAATCACCGCCCATTTCCCCTGTTTTGACAGCAGTTTTCTGATTCGTTCCTCCGCAAACACTTCCGGACGATATTCAAGAGCCACCTCATTCTGTCGTCCCGGATGATTCCAGAATCGCTGGAGTTCTCTGGCAAAATCACCCGTACCTGTCTGTTCGGGTCCGGCCCATAAAATCCAGGCGGGTGGGGCTCCATGTGTCGGGGATAAAAGTCCACCAATAAAAATAAGAGTCAGAAAAAATTGTTTCATGCAATCCATGCTACGGTTGACAGGTTGGACAAAAAAAAGTGCTACGCTGTTGCTGAACCATGCGTTGAACCGGAGTGTGGCAGATCCGACAAGGCTGATTCGTTTTATCATACACATTCAGAAAATTCTGAAATTCTCCAGTTTTGTCATCAACTCTGCGAAAATCAGAAACAGAAGTGCCATGATGATCAATGGAATCCTGCAAGATCCGCCGCATCGCCTCATACATTTTCTGACATTCTTTTTTTGAAATCCGATGGGCTGGACGTTCCGGGTTAAGTCCAGACGCAAACAGAATTTCAGACGCATAAATGTTTCCAATGCCGGCGATATTCCGCTGGTCCAGCAAAAACACCTTGATCGGCCTGGCTGATTTCTGACATTGCTGAAACAATTCCAGGGAGGTGAAGGTTTCCGCCAGCGGTTCCGGTCCAAGTTTTTCCAGCTTCTTTTCAGCCTCTTCGGGGGTCAGTAATTCCAGCGTTCCGAGACATCGGACATCTTCATAAACCAGCAGAGCTTCAGGTTCCAGATAAAACCAGACACGATGATACGGGCCTTGAGCCACATCAGGATGGGTCACCACAAATTTTCCTGTCATCCGCAAATGCCCCAGCAAAATGTGCCGGTCCAGTTCAAACAACAGATATTTGGCACGTCGGCGAATCACCCTGATTTGCTGGCCAGCCAAGGCGTTTGCAAAAACATCAGCCTTCACCGAGAGCGGAGTTTCCCTGAAAACTTTAACCTTCAGAATTCTGGAACTTTCCACCCGTTTGCGCAAACCTCTGACGACTGTTTCAACTTCTGGTAGTTCAGGCATGACATGCTTTCACAAATGGGGAAACACGAGGATTGTTGTTTCATCTTGCGACAATCGGGCTCAGTCGCTAATAACAGGAAAGCACTCATAATCCCGATTTCACATGGATGTTGTCAAGCGGGATGTTTACAAGAACATAAACTCAAAATAAAGACAGGAATGGAACCATCGTCATATTCGAATCAGATATTGCATTCTGTTAAAAAATCGCTGGGTCTGGAGGCATCGAAACCACCTCCTGCCAAAATCATCATCCGCACCCCAAACTGGCTGGGCGATCTGATGATGTCCACAGCGTTCATCCGTGCGGTGCTGGACACTTATCCCAGAGCCAGAGTCGATTTGATTGTCAGAGCAGGGTTTGACAGTCTGCCGTTACCTCAGCGCGGACAAATCATTCCGTTTGACCGGAAGCGTCATGCCCTGGGAATGTTCGGCGAAGAATTCAAAGACAAAGGCTATGATCGTTTTTATGTGTTACCGCCCAGTTTTTCTTCAGCGTGGATGGCTTACCACAGCGGAATTCCCGAGCGGATCGGCTATTCCGGACAAATGCGAGGATGGCTACTGCATCCAGCCAAAAGATATGCGCATCATCCCCGGACAACCCATTTGATTCAGGAATATCTGGCGCTACTGGGTGAATCTTTTTCCATGGCGCAATACCGCCCCAATCTGGACATGACAGAAGCATGGATTGAATCACAACTGGCGCCCTTCAAACAAACCTTGCCTGAGCGGTTCATCACGGTTGCGATGGGTGCCATTTTTGGTCCGTCAAAACAATGGCCTGTCGAATATTATCGTGAATTGGTTCATGATATTTGTGAGAATCTGAAAATTCCGGTGGTTCTGCTGGGCACGCCACAAGAACATGTTTATGGAGAGAGTGTCCGGTCATCCCACCCGCTGGTCATCAACTGGTGCGGCAAAACCAACATGGCAGAATTGGTGGCGGTGCTTTCACGTTCAGAACTGCTGATAAGCAATGATTCTGGAACCATGCATGTCATGTCGGCCCTCCGCCGTCCGCAAATCGCTATTTTCGGTTCCACGTCTACCGTGTGGACTGGGCCGGTGAATCCCTATGCGGAAGTGTTGCATCTCCATCTGGCATGTTCTCCCTGTTTCAAGAAAAAATGCCGTTTCGGACATTACAATTGTCTCAAACAGATTCTGCCGCATGAAGTATTCAATCAGGTCTTTTTATTATTGCAACGCATTGAAATGGAACATTCTTCCGAACTTCAGGGACTTCTCTATCCACGCGCTGACGAAACCATGGCCGCACTGGAACATCCGGGTGTGTTTGAAGCGGCACCGGGTGTGACCAAAAAATAAGTAAGCGTTCAGTAGCAGAAAATATCATTTGGCTTCCTGTTCTTGAGAATTCCTGATAGCTGACGGCTGAACGCTTACAAAAATAACAGGGATCGGGTTAACGCCATTGCAACGGGTTATCGTCCAGAAGATCCGTAACGTTGCTTCCAAGCTGATTCATTTTTTCAAAGTCATCCTCCTTCAGAACCAGATCCGCTGAGCGAGCGTTAGAGGTCACCTGTTCCGGATTTCTGGCGCCTGCGATCACACACGAAGCCTCATGATGAAGAATCCACGCCAGCGAAAGTTCACTCAGACTCACCGACCTTGAATCTGCGATGTCCTTCAATTGGAGCAATGCCTGTTGCACCACTGGGTACACATCCGGTTGAAACAAACGGTGACTTTTCCGATGATCGCCTTTGGCAAACTGTGGAGCCTCTCCAAATTTTCCGGCAAGAATTCCCTGTGCCAATGGTGAGTAGGCCAGCAACGTCATCTGATGCTGCTGGCAATAAGGCAGAATTTCCTGTTCGGCGTGTCTCCAGAACAGCGAAAACGGAGGCTGAACACTTTCTATCGGACCAAACTGTCGGGCCTCCTCCATTTGTTGTGCTGAAAAATTGGAAACCCCGATTGCTCTGATTTTTCCATCATTTTTTAATTGAACCAGAGCGCGCATGGTTTCTTCGATCGGCACTTTTTTACTGCCAAAGGTCCCGGCAGGCCAATGGATTTGCAGCAGATCAATCACATCAGTTTCTAGGTTTTTAAGTGATTGTTCGCAAGATTGAATCACCTGCTCATAACCAAGTTTGTTGGGAAACACCTTGGAAAAATAAATTACTTGAGACCGACATTTCCTGAAAGCTTTGGCCAGCGTTCTTTCCGAGTAACCATCGCCATAGATTGGAGCTGTGTCAAAAGTCGTGATGCCTGAATCCAAAGCGGATTTCAGTGCTTTCTGGATCTGGTTGTCATCAATTCCAGCCCACATGGTTTTTCCCGCTTGCCAGGTTCCCATGATGACCCGTGAAATTTCAATAGAGGTTGTTCCTAAAGTTTGATAGCGCATGATTCCTGTCTGGTGAAAGGTTCATATAAATCAATACCGGTAGTTCTTCAGCATGGAGACAAACAGACTTTTGCCGAAACGTCGGGGTCTCAAAAAGAAGATGTAGCGTTCCGGTTCGTTTTTCAGCACTTCGATAAAGTGTTTGCGGTCCTGAAAAAAACAATGTAGCGGATCAAGATTACAGAACCAAAACATTTTTTATTTCGATCCGGGTTTTCCCGAGCCTTAATAAAAATTATCTTGACAGCCTGAGATGTCTTTAACTAAACTCAGCGCAAAATAATTCGTACCAATTCTCAAAATTAATTGATCAGGTTCGTATGTTCAAAAATCTTGCGCTGTTACTCCTTGGACTATCTCAAATAAAATGAGGCACAGGAGCCGCAGTGTGATGTATTTTGAGAATCGCTGTGGGTTTTCCCACAGCTAAAAAAGCCGTGGGGAGTCCCTCACGGCTTTTTTTTTGTCCTTTGGCCAGAGAGGTTGCCATGAAGAAAATGAATTTTGAAAAATACTCGTCCTACCCTGTAGTGGATATGCCAAACCGTCAATGGCCGTCCCGTACCATCAGGAACGCGCCAATCTGGTGCAGCGTCGATTTGCGTGACGGCAACCAGGCTTTATCAGATCCAATGTCAGTTGCGCAGAAACTTGAGATGTTCCAGTTGTTGCTGGAATTGGGTTTCAAGGAAATTGAAATCGGATTTCCTTCAGCCGCACAGGTTGAGCATGATTTTTTAAGAAAATTAATTGAAGAAAATAGAATTCCTGAGGGGGTGACTGTTCAGGCCTTGACCCAGGCAAGAGATCATTTGATTGAAAAAACATTTCAGGCCTTGCGCGGTGCAAAAAAGGCCGTGGTTCATCTTTACAACTCCACGTCAGAAGCTCAACGCCGCATGGTGTTCCGCAAAAACAAGGCGGAAATCATTGAAATCGCAGTGCATGGTGCCCAGTTGCTCAAGGATTATGCCGCGAAATATTCTGAGGTCGATGTAACCTTTGAATATTCGCCAGAGAGTTTCACCGGAACAGAACTGACTTATGCCCTGGAAGTTTGCGAAGCGGTTCTGGATGTATGGCGACCAACCCCTGAGAAAAAAGTGATCATCAACTTGCCCGCGACTGTCGAAATGTCCACGGCCAATGTGTATGCCGATCGGGTGGAGTGGTTCTGTAATAATATTTCAAGAAGAGATTCGATTCTTGTGAGTTTGCATACCCACAATGACCGTGGAACCGGAGTTGCGGCCTCAGAATTGGCATTGATGGCCGGAGCTGACCGTGTGGAAGGAACCCTGTTCGGCAATGGAGAACGCACTGGCAATCTGGACATTACCACCATGGCCTTGAATCTGTTTTCACAGGGTGTGGATCCGCAACTGGACTTCACCAATATCAATCGTGTGGTTGATGTCTATCAGCGTTGTACCGGAATGAGAGTTCATGAACGGCATCCCTATGCGGGGGATCTGGTTTACACCGCTTTTTCCGGATCGCATCAGGATGCCATCAGCAAAGGCATGCGTCATTACGCAAAACATCCTTCAACTCACTGGGATGTTCCCTATCTGCCGATTGACCCGGCGGACGTTGGCCGAAAATACGAAGCCATCATCCGGATCAACAGTCAGTCTGGTAAGGGGGGGGTGGCTTATATCATGGAAAATGAATTTGGTTACAAACTTCCCAGAAACATGCATCCTGAATTTGCAAAAACCATTCAGCGATTCACCGATCAGACTGGTAAGGAAATTTTGCCAGCGGATATCATGCAATGTTTCAGGCAGGAATATCTGCGTGAATTTTCCGCGCTTGCCATGAAAAATTGTGAGGTTCAGACATCCTCTCATTCCAAACAGGAAGGACACACCCATGTGAATGCGCTGATGACCGTTCATGGCGAAGAATTTCGTTTCTCCGGAGACGGAAATGGTCCCATTGACGCTTTCAGTGAAGGCCTGAGGGCTTTGATCGGTGTTAAATTTTCAATCAGCAGTTATGAAGAACATGCGCTGGAAGTTGGATCCAAATCACAAGCGGCCGCATATATTCAGGTTGAGACCGCTGAAAATGATCAGTTTTTTGGTGTGGGCGTAGATCCCAATATCAGTATCGCATCCATCAAGGCACTGTTGAGCGCCTTGAACCGTGCGGAAGCACACCAGGCACTGATGATTCAGGTTCGTCAGAAGGCATAACCCCCAAGGAACCGTGGTTAAAATGAACCGCGGTTCAACAGGATATTTTCCACTAATTGCATGAGGCAATATGACCAATCGGATTCTGGTACCGCTCGATAATTCCGCAATCAGCCTGGAAGTGGCTCGCTTTGCTGAAGAATATGCTGTCAAACATGAGAAATCCATTGATTTTCTTCATGTGCACGCCAAAAGAGATCCTGATGCTGAACAATATTTTGAGGAATTTGTAGCACGACAAACCATCAAGGTTTCCCATCAGGTGCTTCATCGTTATGGAAAATCATCCAATATTATCTTGAAAACCGCCGAGCAGGAACAATCCAGCATGATCGTGATGGCGTCTCATTCGCACACACTCATAGGACGCCTGTTGCTGGGTAGTAATACAGATTATCTGCTGCATCATGCGCCCTGTCCGGTTCTGATTTACAAGAAGTTCACTTCTTCTGTACAAAACAGGATATTGGTGCCGGTCGATTACAGCACCAGCAACATCTGTGTGATTCATTCCGCAGAAGAGTGGGCGGCTCGTGAAAATGCCGAACTGTTTTTTCTATATATCCGTGAGTCTCAAGAGCCAACCAATCCCCTGTTTGGTATGGATCCCGGAGTGGAAACAATGATGTTTGATCCCAATACAAATGCGAATCATGCTCAAATTGATCAGAAACTTCATGAAACCCTGACAAATGAGCTTCATCAGTATCTGAATGATATGAAGCTCAATATTCCCTGGAAGGCTACTGTTAAATATGGTATTCCCTATCTGCTCATCGTGGAAAGCCAGATTGAAATTCAGGCAAAGCTGGTCATGATGGCCGCACACTCACAAAGTTTTGCGGAAAGAATGTTTCTTGGCGGCACCACGGATTATATGGCACATCATTCAGGATGTCCCATTTATGTTTTCAGAGCTCCGCCAAACTGAGTATTTCACCTAAAACAGGCAGGAAATCCCTCTCGAAAGGTAGGAAACTGAAATGGATATTGAATCCGGTTGACCAGAAGCTGATTGGCTATGAGGCGATTTTTGATCAGGGTTGGATCTGGCTGAGGTAATTTACGAACGGAAGCCCAGACACTTGACTCCACCCCTGGAAACCACTCCGGATGTTGTGCCAGTTCCACTAACGCCAGAACAGACGGCATGGGGTCCAAATCCACAGCATTGATCAATTCCGGAGCGTCAGGATCCCGGATCAAAAGACTCAGGATTGACGCAAGATCCCGAACATGGATCCGATGTGTTGGACGTAGTGTTTCCGGAATCGTCTGTTGATGTATCAAACGTGTTATCAAATTTCTTTCTCTGCCATAAATTCCACCAGGCCGGATCACTTTCAGCTCAAAAAATTCTCTCAATACTTGTTCTGTCGTCAACCGTAAGGCACCATTGACAGTATCTGCAATAAACGTGGTATTTTCTTCCCAAACGCCTTCCTGATCCGGATACACGCCAGTGGATGAAATATAAATGATTTTCCGGCAATGAGGTCTTTGCTGATTCATCCAGCGTGCCCATTGTCGTAAACGCGTTGCTTCTGCTTCCGCATCTCTCAGCAACGGCGGTATGGTGAGCACCAGGGTGACAGGCGTTTCAGGGAGATTTTTCCACAATTCCGGTTGGCTCCAATCAAACAAAACAGACTGAACTGATCCAGAAAGTTGTGCCCCGGCGACTCTGGTGGTGGCCCATGAATCGGGTCCCCAGTCCCGGATGCGCAGGAGTTCCGTTCCCAGAAATCCGAGCCCCAAAATGCCGATAGCATTGTTCTTCATTTGAATACTCAATGTACACCTTTTTACGAAAAACGTGAGCGAGAAAGCCCACCGCTGTAGTGGTGGGATGAGAGCGAAACAGTAGATGATCCTCAAACGGTTCTGTCGCATCGTTTGGACTAAATATTAGAAGGGCAACAACCCTCTAATGAAATGTAGTTTGATGAAGCTGAAGCATAGAAGATTTCATCTGAATTTTTTGCGGAATTATCCACCGAATTTATCTGACCTTTTTTGATCATCCTAACGATTTCGATACCGCTAAGGGTGACTCTTGCGGAGTGAAAAGATTTAAATCCCAAAGTTGCTTTGTAAACGCGTTTTATTCCTCGATGATCCTGCTCGACGATATTGTTGAGATACTTTATCTGACTGATTTCGATATCAGTTTTCTGTTCCTTATTGAGGTCTTCGATAGCTGCTTTATTAGCTGCACTGCCATCAATAGTGATCTTTTCAGGAACTCCATTGTGTCTGAGTGATTTTTTGAGAAATCGCTTGGCAGCCTTGGTATCACGATGTTTGGTCAACAGGAAATCTATTTATTTCCTTCTTTGTCAACAGCACGGTAGAGATAACGCCATTCTCCTTTTACCTTGATATACCTCTCATCCATGCGCCAACTCTTGCCAACAAGCTTCTTCTTTTTACGGAAAGAAGCTTCCAATAAAGGGACAAATTTGATGACCCAACGTTGAAGGGTGGCATGATCCAACTCTACCCCACGCTCCTGCATCAACTCTTCGATTTCCCGATGCTCAATGCATACCTTAAATACCAATACACCGCCTGTAAAATGATTTCTTTGGGGAACTGATAACCTTTGAAGTGTTGGGCTTGGAGCATCGTCGCCTTTATCGATGGTTGCAGGAGGATAAAATGAGTGGAGAATTTACCAATTCTTTAAAAACTTGCAACAGATGCGACAGAACCGTGAGGGTTTTCCTTTAAGTCTAACTACCCGGAAATATCATCAGAGCCGGGGGTATTGCTGTTG